>JANPDQ010000150.1:0-3033 GCA_031431575.1 Polaromonas sp. | reverse complement strand
TGTGGGCTACGGGTGCGATGGCGTTCATGAGAGTTTTGACGTTTTCAATGACATATAAACATACCGACTGGTTGGTTTGTAATGTACATACTAATCGGTATGGTGTCAAATCAGTGTTAACCCGAAGCCGACCAAATACCTTGAAAAACACTCATTTTGAGTATAAAAATGCCTTGTAGCCCAATAAATACAGGCGCAAGCAGCTTCTTATTTTATAGCAAGGACCCACGCCTAACCAGCCTTCACAGCCTGAATCATGTACTTGTCCCAGTACCCCGCTGCAGATTCAATCTGCTCCACCACATCAATCCACAATCCTGACGGGTCGGAAAAACCGAAGCGCTTTTGCCCGAATGGCTCGGTGGTCAGTGGGTGAATGATGGGCGCTCTCAGGGCTTTCATCTCGTCATACGCGGCCTGCGCGCTGTCAACCTGCAATTCAAAGCACATGCCCTTGCCTGAAAAAACCTCTGGGCCGGGCGGAGCCGAGGGGTGGTCAGGCGTCATGAAAGCTATCGATGCGCTGCCGTCCTCTGCGGTGAGCCACACGAACCAGTCGCTGTCAAAACCAACATTGAAGCCGAGGTAATTAGTCCAAAAGTCACGGCAGGCGTTTTTTTTGGGTGTCACGATCAGTGGGTAATGGTCTGAAAATTTCATGCTTTTCTCCTTGAATGGGTTGCAGAACTTGATGAAGCCAAGCGTTGACAAAAACGAAGTTTTGCTTAAACTTGGTGCTTTACAGACAGGTAGTCTGTTTATAAATCATACAAACAGACAAGCAGTCTGTAAACCAGAAAAATGGCAACAAACAGTGACAGATCAGCAGCCACCCAAGCCAGCCTGATGGCAGTAGCGGCAGAGCTGTTTGGCCAACACGGCTACGCAGCGACCAGCACCGAAGCCATACTGGCCCAAGCGCAGTTGCGCCGGGGTGCGCTGTACCACCACTTTGCCGACAAGGCAGCGCTGTTTGAGGCGGTGTGCACCACGCATGCCAAGGCGGCGATGCAAGCCATCATCACCGCAACATCGAACATTACCGATCCTTTTGAAGCGCTGGTTACAGGCTCAATTGCCTGGGTTGACTACATGCTGCAGCCGCCCGTCAGGCAAATTTTGATTGTGGACGCGCCCACCGTGCTGGGCTGGCAGCGCTGGCAGTTGCTTGACGAGCGCTACTCGACCAGCCTGCTGCACCAGGGTATCGCTGAAGCACTTGGTGCAAAAGCCATCGGCTTTAAGGGCGATGCGCAATTTTTAACTGTGCTGGTCAATGGGGCGCTGAATGCGATTGCCCTGCGCGCGGGCACCCAAGGTGATTTGAACGACTGGCGGGAGCAACTTCGGCAGTGGTTTGAGCTGATGCGCGCCTAAGCGGGTGGCGCGCCTGCTTTTCAGGTTTCCAAAAAATTCGGCATAAGCTTATTCGAATAAGCCTACAACTATTTATTCGTTTGCTTGCATAACGAGCGTCGCTATATTCAGCGGCTATGTTTGAAATTGCCGCCTGGATTCCGTTTGTTGTTGCTGGTTTTGCCGTCGGCATAGTCGTTGGCCTGACTGGCGTGGGCGGCGGGTCATTGATGACGCCGCTGTTGATATTTGGCTTTGGCGTCAAGCCGCACCTCGCGATTGGCACTGATTTGCTGTTTGCCGCATTTACCAAGCTGGGCGGCACGGTCAGTTTGGCGCGAAAACGCGTTATTGACTGGCCAGTCGTGGGGCAAATGGCGCTGGGCAGTGTGCCAGCCACACTCATCACGCTGCAAGTCCTTAAAACAGCTGGCCCGGCCAACCCTGCCACGCAAAGCCTGATGACCACCACGCTGGGCGTTGCCTTGTTGCTCACGGCGGCTGCTACTTTTTACAAAGCCCTGCGCGGAAAAGCAGCGCCAACCCATATCGCGTCAGATCAACTGGCCAAAGCCACGCGCGCGCGCCACTGGGTGCTGCCAGTGCTGTTTGGCGCGCTGATTGGCGTGCTGGTTACGCTCACATCGGTCGGCGCCGGAGCTATTGGCGTGATTGTGCTGATGCTGCTGTACCCCGCCCTGCCCCTGCAGCGCATTGTGGCGGCCGACATTGCGCACGCCGTGCCGCTGACGCTGGTGGCGGGGTTTGGGCATGCCGCACTTGGCTCGGTCGATTGGCTGTTGCTGGCCAAGCTGCTGGCGGGCTCGCTGCCCGGCATTTACCTGGGCACTTACCTGATGCACAAAACCCCAGACCGCATCATTCGTTCGTTGCTTTCAATGCTGCTGGCCTATGCCGGTATCAAACTAATTGCTATTTAACCCATCACGTCCAGTTATGTATCAATACACCGAATTCGATAAAAAATTTGTGCAGGCGCGTGCCAACCAATACCGCGACCAGCTTACCCGCTGGCAAGCTGGCACGCTGGGTGAAGAAGAGTTCAAACCACTGCGCCTGCAAAACGGCTGGTACGTGCAGCGCTATGCGCCCATGCTGCGCGTGGCCGTGCCGTATGGCGAACTGAACTCGGCACAGCTCCGCGTGCTGGCCACCATCGCACGTGAATATGACCAGCCCAACGCGGCGTTGTTTAACGATGCACAAGCCGCGCAAGACAAGCTTGGCGACATTCCCCTGCCTTCAGGCAAATCCGTCAAAACCAACCTGACCAAAGGTTACGGCCACTTCACCACGCGCCAAAACGTGCAGTACAACTGGATTCCGCTGGATAAATCTGCCGACGTGATGGACCTGCTGGCCAGCGTCAACATGCACGGCATTCAAACCAGCGGCAACTGCATACGCAACATCACCAGCGACGAGCGCGCCGGCATTGCGGCTGACGAGCTGGCCGACCCGCGCCCGTTTGCCGAAATCATGCGGCAGTGGAGCACGCTGCACCCCGAATTCGCATTTTTGCCGCGCAAATTCAAGATTGCCATTACCGGCGCACTGGAAGACCGCGCTGCCACGGCCTGGCACGACGTGGGCCTGCACATGGTTAAAAACGATATCGGCGAGTTGGGTTTTAAAGTGCTGGTGGGCGGCGGCATG
>JANPDQ010000149.1:0-1662 GCA_031431575.1 Polaromonas sp. | reverse complement strand
TTAGACAACCTGGTTTGGGTCGTTAACTGCAATTTGCAGCGGCTCGACGGCCCGGTGCGCGGCAATGGCCGCATCATTGACGAGCTGGAAAAGCTGTTTGCTGGCGCGGGCTGGAACGTCATCAAACTGGTCTGGGGCAGTGATTGGGACGGCCTGTTTGCACGCGACACCACAGGCGCTCTGGCCAAGGCCTTTGCCAACACCGTCGATGGCCAGATGCAAACCTTTGCCGCCAAAGACGGCCGCTTTAACCGTGACACGTTTTTTGGCCAAAACCCCGAGCTGGCGCGCTTGGCGCAAGGCATGACAGACGAGCAGATTGACCGCCTCAAACGTGGCGGCCATGACCTGGTAAAAATCCACGCCGCGTATGCCGCTGCTGCCGCCCACAAGGGGCAACCGACGGTGATTTTGGCGCACACCAAAAAGGGTTACGGAATGGGCAGCGCAGGCCAGGGCAAGATGACCACGCACTCGCAAAAGAAGTTTGACGAGACGGATTTGATTGGCTTCAGAAACCGCTTTAACCTGCCCTTGACAGACGAGCAAGCCACGCGTGTTGACTTTTACAAACCAGATGCAAACAGCCCGGAGATGCAATACCTGCATGCCAAACGGGTGGCGCTGGGCGGCTACTTGCCCAAGCGCGATACAGCAGCAGAAAAAATCAACATCCCCGCCCTGCTCACCTATGCCGGCTTTGCCTTGAAGGCCGACGGAAAGGAGATGAGCACCACGATGGCTTTTGTTCGCATGCTCGGCGGTTTGCTGAAAGACGCTGAACTGGGCCCAAAAATCGTGCCCATCGTGGCTGACGAAGCGCGCACTTTTGGCATGGCCAACCTGTTCAAGCAGGTGGGTATTTATTCCAGTGTCGGCCAGCGCTATGCGCCTGAAGACATCGGCTCGGTGTTGAGTTACCGCGAGGCCATGGATGGCCAAATTCTGGAAGAAGGTATTTCAGAAGCGGGCGCGCTGGCCAGCTGGACCGCAGCGGCCACCAGCTACAGCGTGCACGGCCTGGCGATGCTGCCTTTTTACATTTACTACTCGATGTTTGGATTTCAGCGTGTGGGCGACCAGATTTGGGCCGCCGCCGACCAGCGGGCGCGTGGCTTTTTGCTGGGCGCCACATCAGGCCGCACCACGCTGGGTGGTGAAGGCCTGCAACATCAGGACGGCACCAGCCATCTGGTGGCGGCAACCATACCGAATTGCAAAGCTTACGACCCGGCCTTTGCCTGCGAGCTGGCAGTCATCATCGACCACGGCATGCGCGAAATGATGCTGGAGCAGCGTGACGTTTTTTATTACGTCACCATGATGAACGAGAACTACGCGCAGCCGGATTTGGTGGTCGGGAGTGAGGCAGACATCATTCGTGGATGCTATGAATTCAAGAGCTACTTGCGCCTGTATTCATTGGATAAAAGCATTAAAACACCCTCAAAAACGGCTCAAAAAGTCACTTTGATGGGTTCTGGGGCGATTTTGACGGAAGTGATCAAGGCTGCCGAGCAGCTTGCAGCAATCGACGTGGAGGTGACGGTTTTCAGCGTGACAAGCTGGAGCGAACTGGCGCGGGATGGCGCTTTAAATTTTGATACTGGCCAAGCATTCATCACGCAGCAGCTACAGCGAAGTGACGGTCCCATCATTGCC
>JANPDQ010000148.1:0-1625 GCA_031431575.1 Polaromonas sp. | reverse complement strand
CGCGCAACTGAGCCCAGAAGAAATACACATCCTTCGCGGCATTGCCAAAATGATGCTAAAAAAAGCGCCGCCATCAAACTCTTCGCCATGACATTAGACTTGTCCCATGTTTTCTAGACTTCGCTCAGACATTGCCTGCATTATGGGCCGCGACCCGGCCGCCCGCACCACGTGGGAGGTGCTGACCTGCTACCCCGGCCTGCACGCGCTGGTACTGCACCGCCGCGCGCACTGGTGCTGGCACAACGGCTTCAAGTGGCTGGGGCGGTTTATCTCGCACATTGCGCGCGGGCTGACGGGCATTGAAATACACCCTGGCGCAAAAATCGGAAGCTGCGTGTTTTTTGACCATGCCATGGGCGTGGTGGTCGGTGAGACTGCTGAAATTGGCGATGGCTGCACCATTTACCAGGGCGTGACGCTGGGCGGTACGTCGCTGTACAAGGGCGAAAAACGCCACCCCACGCTGGGTAAAAACGTGGTGGTGAGTGCTGGGGCAAAAGTGCTGGGCGGGTTTTTGGTGGGCGACGGGGCCAAGATTGGCAGCAACGCGGTGGTCATCAAGCCGGTGCCTGCGGGGGCTACTGCGGTGGGCATTCCGGCGCGCATTATTCCGGCTAAAAGTGGTGGGAACGATGGTATTTCAGCGGATGTGACGCCGACCACATTTTCAGCCTACGGCATCACGCTCGATGATGACCCGGTGTCGATTGCCATGAAGGGTTTGATAGACAGTGCATCAACACAAGAGCAGCAAATTGCGCTGCTGTGGCAGGCGATTGAACAGCTTTCTAAAAACGGCAGCGGCGACGGTGTGGGCAAAGACTGCGTGCCCGCTGATGCGGCGCTTGAATGCAAGTTTGAAGCCGACAAGTTAACCCAATTGATGGGCAAGTAAGTTTCGCAATATAGCGGCCTCAGGCTCTAGCTTTCAGAGCGCGCTCTAAAAAATCAGCCGCTGCAAGGGCCTGCTTGTCGCCGCGCGGCGCGCCAATTATTTGTAGACCCATGGGGTTGCCAGTCACGCCCACCGCACCCGCCACATTCAGACACGGCAAGCCCAGCAACGTCCACGCACGGTTAAACGTTGATGCGCCGGTGCTGGCATAGCCCAGCGGCGCTTCGTCGGGCGCGCTGGGGGTCATCAGCACATCGAAGTTGCTGAACCAGTCTGTGCAGGCTTGTCTAGCGGTGTAAGCGGTTTGCTGCGCAGCTTCGTAAGCTACTGGGCTGATTGTGCTTGCCGCCATGAGGTAGTTGCGCAATACCGGTGAAAACGCTTGTGGATGCGCGTCAATATCGCGTGCCATCGCGCGCCAGACCTCAAAGCCTTGAATCACATCTTGTGCCTCAAACACGTCTTTCACCCAGTCGGGCAGCGTGATGCTTTTTACGTCTGCACCTTGGGTGCGCAGCGCGGTCACTGCGGTGTCAATAGCCAGTTGCCCACTGGGCGAAACCGAACCCCACGGGTACGCGGCTGGCATACCCACGCGCCAGGTTTTTGCGGGCGCAGCGTCTAACGCCACAGCAAATCCGCTAACAGCCTCGGCAAACCAGGCGACATCGCGCACGGTGCTGGCAAACAGGCCCACGGTGTCGAGCGACCATGAAAAGCATTTGAT
>JANPDQ010000147.1:0-2857 GCA_031431575.1 Polaromonas sp. | reverse complement strand
GGGCAGCCACGTGGTGGGCTACATCGGCCGGATCAACCAGGCGGAAAAAGAAGCCATCGACGAAGGCGAAGACCAGGGCAACTACCGAGGCACCGACTACATCGGCAAACTGGGCGTAGAGCAAAGCTTTGAGCAGCAACTGCACGGCACCACGGGCGTTGACCAGGTCGAAACCTCTGCCGGTGGGCGCGCGGTGCGCAAGCTGGCGACCAACCCGGCCACGCCGGGCAGCACCGTCATGCTGTCGCTTGACATCAAACTGCAAAAGCTGGTGGAAGACATGTTTGGCGACCGGCGCGGCGCACTGGTGGCAATTGACCCGAGCACTGGCGACGTGCTGGCGTTTGTCAGCAAACCGACATTTGACCCCAACCTGTTCGTTGACGGCATTGACACCGAAAGCTGGGAAATGCTGCGCGACTCGCTCGACAAGCCGCTGCTGAACCGGGCGCTGCGTGGAACCTACCCACCCGGCTCAACCTATAAGCCCTTCATGGCGATGGCGGCGCTGCAATCGGGTAAGCGGTCAGGCGGAACGATCATCCAGGACAACGCCAACTACACCTTTGGCGGCCACACCTTCAGGAGCCACGGCGACCACGGCCTGGGGCCCGTTGACATGTACAAATCGATTGTCAAATCAAGCAACGTGTACTACTACTCCCTGGCCAATGAGCTGGGAGTTGACGCGATGCATGATTTCATGAAGCCGCTCGGCTTTGGGCAAATCACTGGCATTGATATCAATGGCGAAGTAGCTGGTGTGCTGCCCAGCCAGGCCTGGAAGCGCAAAACCTACAAAAAGGCCGAGCAGCAAAAGTGGTACCCGGGCGAGACCATTTCCCTTGGCATTGGCCAGGGCTACAACACCTTCACCATGCTGCAATTGGCCCAGGCTACCGCCGTGCTGGCTGCTGGCGGCGTCAAGCACAAGCCGCGCCTGGTGATTGGCACGCAAGACTCCATGACGCGCGAAATGCGGCCGCTGGCAGCGACTGCGCCTGAAGACCTCGGCTACAAACCCGAGCACGTCGAGCTGATTCGCAGGTCTCTGGTCGGCGTTACGCAAGAAGGCACATCGGCCAGAGTCTTTGCTGGCGCGGGCTATTTGTCTGGCGGTAAAACCGGTACCGCGCAAGCCGTGACGATTGGCCAAAAAGAGAAATACGACGGCAAAAAAATGGAAGAATTTCAGCGTGACCACGCGCTGTACATGGCGTTTGCACCAGCCGACAAGCCGAAAATTGCGCTGGCTGTGGTAGTTGAAAATGCTGGTTTTGGTGCTGCCCACGCTGCGCCGATTGCGCGCCGCGTGTTCGACTACGTGCTGATGGGTCAATACCCCAACGACGAAGACATGCAGGCTGTAAAAAAGGGCTTGGCAGCCGCACCTATTGGCAAGCCACGCATGGCAGCTGATATGGCGGCTTTGGTGGGCTCAGGCCCGCCCGGCGTTATGAATACTGCAGTCGCGGCCGCACCGGCAGTTGCCGCCAGCGCTCCGGCAGCAGCAACGGCTTTGACCACTTCAGTCAAGACGCCAATTAAAACAGCTGCCGCAGCCGCCGCACGCGTCAATTGATTGGCTAAAAGCGTTGCCTTTTTGAAGGGGCTTCGTCGCAAGGGCTACTTCAAATATGCGTCGAAGCTGGTTTTTAAAATCAGCGCGCTGACGACCACGATAAAAACCACCCGCACAAAGCCCGAGCCGTGCTTGAGCGCCAGCCGGGTGCCCAGTATGCTGCCCACTACGTTTGCCAGCGCCATGGCAATTACAAAGTGCCACCAAACGTGGCCTTTAAAGGCAAACAGTCCAATCGCCGACAGGTTGGTGGCGGTGTTGAGCAGTTTGGCGGACGCCGATGCGTTTAAAAAATCGTAGCCCAGCCAGCGAACAATCAAAAATACAAAAAAGCTACCGGTACCGGGCCCAAAAAAGCCATCGTAAAAACCCAGCAACAGCCCGATGCAGCACGCAACCACGGTCTCTTTACGGCCGTTAAAACGCGGCGCGTGGGTTTGACCCAAGTCTTTTTTAGCCAGCGTGTAAACCAGTACGGCCAGCAGCACCAGCGGCAGCGCCTTGCGCAAGTAGCTCGATGACACCACCGTGACCAGCCACGCGCCCGCCAGCGAGCCCGCAAACCCCGCGCTCGCTGCGGGCAGCAGCGTCTTCCAGCGCATGTCCACCCGCTTGGCGTACTGCAACGCCGCAGTTGCGGTGCCCCAGATTGATGCTGCCTTGTTGGTGCCGAACAGAGTTGCAGGCGGCGCTGCGGGGAAAGCTGCAAACAACGCAGGAATCAAAATCAATCCGCCGCCACCCACAATCGCATCGACAAACCCTGCAAAAAGCGACGCCAGCGTGACGATGAGTAATTCCATATCGCTGATTGTCGCATCTGGAACAAACCGCTAATTGCTATAATATAAATAGCGTTTTGCGCCGGTATTAATTGGGCTAGAGGCCAAAATCGCCTAAATTTTGAGCGAAAAAAAGCGCCGGGATTGCCAGCGCTTCTTGCACATTCCGCCTTGTACTGCGTCGTGTGTTTGATCTGATTTTTCATGTCTCCCCGGCTCCTTGCGCGCAAAGCCCGCAGGCTTGTTGGCAATAAATAAACTGTAACCAGCGCACCTGCACGGTGCATTGGGAGTTTCCCGCCTTTGCTGCCTTGCAAGCTGAAAAGCAAGGGTAAATCCGTGGTCTGCAGCTGTATTTAAGGGCTTGTTATGGTTATTTACGATAACCATAATGGTGCTTTAACGAAAACAAAAACATGACCTCCAACGACATCCACCTTGAAATGCGCGGCGCAGTCGCCGTGGTCCGCCTGAGCCGCCCGTCGAAGCGCAA
>JANPDQ010000146.1:0-4818 GCA_031431575.1 Polaromonas sp. | reverse complement strand
TGCCCACCTTCAGCGCAGCCAGCTTCACCGCCAAAGGCGCGGTGCTAGACGCACAAGGCGCAGCGCACGCAGGCCCGCTGGCATTGATCGAACTACTGAACGGCCCAGACGCACCACAGTACGTTGCAGGCACCGAAAATTTTTACGCCATCACCCGCTACAACTGGAGCAGCTACTACGCCATGTCGGTGATTGAGCTGGGGCGGGAAGTGGCGTTGAAGATGGCAGATCGGGGGCGGTAGATGGACAACGCATCTCAGCCTAGAGCAAGCAACCTCACCAACGCCGCAAATCGTCAAGGTAGCCCCGCTGATAGCTGCGAGGAAACGTTGGCGGCGGTGGCAAATGAGTTCACCACACATCCAGATTTCGCAAAAGCGCGGGCGGATGCGCGTATGTGGAATTCAACCTCGCAAGATGGCTTGAACGAACTATCCAACTGAGTCAACACCTGTGGCAAAACGATCAGGCAAGTAAGACCTCCGAACCTCGACAGCTATCATCAAGCTGATGCAAGAAGCACCGCCCCTAGAGATCGAAGCAAACGCGCAAGCAGCCGCCTTCATCCAGCGCTGGCAAGGCACCACCGCCAGCGAGCTGTCCACCGCACAAAGTTTTGTCACCCAGCTGTGCGCACTGCTTGGCGTACCCGCGCCGCACCCCACCGCCGCTCAAGACTACATGTATGAAAGGCCGATTACCTTTGCCCATGGCGACGGCAGCAGCAGCGCTGGGCGCATTGACTGCTACAAGCACGGGCACTTTGTACTGGAGGCCAAAAAAACGCGGCTGAACCTGAACGCAAAAGGATTCACCAAAGGCTTTGACGACGCCCTGCTGCGCGCCCGCGCCCAAGGTGAAGGCTACGCACGCGCCCTGCCCGCCCATGAAGGCCGCCCACCGTTTGTGCTGGTGGTAGACGTTGGCACCGTTATTGAGCTTTACAGCGAGTTCACGCGCAGCGGCGCAACCTATGTGCCCTTCCCAGACCCGCGCAGCCACCGCATTGCCTTGGCCGACCTGGCCAAACCCGAGGTACGCCAGCGCCTAAAACTAATATGGACAGACCCGCTGGCGCTGGACCCCAGCCGCCTGAGCGCTGCCACTACGCGCGAAGTAGCCGGGCAACTGGCAGACCTGGCCAAGTCGCTGGAGCAATCTGGCCACCGGGCCGACCACGTAGCGGCGTTTTTAACCCGCAGCCTGTTCAGCATGTTTGCTGAAGACGTAGAGCTGCTGCCCAAAGGCAGTTTTTTAAAGCTGCTGCAAGACCACCGAGCCAGCCCAGCAGCACTGCAAGGCATGCTGCGCGCACTATGGATGGACATGGACCAAGGCGGCCACAACGGGTTTAGCGCCGTGCTGTCTGCGCCCATCCTCAGGTTCAACGGCAAGCTGTTCAAAGAACCCACCAAAGACGGCTACAGCCTGCTCTTAAATACTGAGCAAATAGCCCAATTAACACGGGCGGCAAAGGCCAATTGGCGTGAGGTAGAACCGGCTATTTTCGGCACCCTGCTAGAGCGTGCGCTTGACCCGACCGAGCGCCACGCCCTGGGCGCACACTACACCCCGCGTGCGTACGTTGAGCGGCTGGTGCTGCCCACCGTGGTCGAGCCGCTGCGAGCCGACTGGGCCAACGCTCAAGCAGCTGCACTGCTGCTGGCCAGCGAGGCAGCCGAGCTCAAAGGCAAAGCGGCAGACGAAAAAATGCTCGAAGCACGCGCCGAGCTGAAAAAGTTTCACCACCAGCTTTGCGCCGTGCGCGTACTAGACCCAGCCTGCGGCAGCGGCAACTTTTTGTACGTGACGCTAGAGCATTTAAAGCGCCTTGAAGGCGAAGTCATCAACCAGCTTGAAGCCTTTGGCACGGATACTGATGCGATGCGCCAAAGCACACTGGGCCTTGAGGGCGAAACCGTTACGCCCCAGCAACTGCTGGGCATAGAGCTGAACGAACGCGCCGCCGCGCTGGCCGAGCTGGTGCTGTGGATAGGTTATTTGCAGTGGCACATACGCACACGCGGCAACAAGGCCGTGGCCGAGCCGGTGGTGCATGACTACGGGAATATCAAATGTCGTGATGCAGTTCTTATGTGGACGGATACCGATCTGGCTCACGATGCAGACGGCCAGCTTTTGAGCCGCTGGGATGGCAAGACCTTCAAACCGCATCCGACGACGGGGGAACAAGTGCCCGATGAAACAGCACTAGTTCCACAGTGGAAATACATCGAACCGCGCCAGCCTACGTGGCCGCTGACTGACTTCATTGTTGGTAATCCGCCGTTCATTGGAGCAAGTTCTATGCGTGCTGCCTTAGGCGATGGCTATGTAGAAGCCCTGCGCAAAACATGGCCAGAAGTTCCTGAAAGCGCGGACTTGGTCATGTATTGGTGGAGTAGGTCTGCGGCGTTGGCAGCCAGGGGAGATATTCGGCGCTTTGGGCTGATTACGACCAACAGCTTGCGACAAACCTTCAACCGACGAGTAGTGCAAGCAGCACTGGAAAAAGGTTTAACTATTGAATTTGCAATCGCAGATCACCCATGGGTAGACAGCGCCAGCGGGGCTGCTGTACGCATTGCGATGACTGTTGTTGACCGCGCGCTGGAAAGAGCTGAGAAAAGCAACTGGAATACTTGCCGCATGCTGCGAGTGACCAGCGAGTCCACTGGTGACTTTGGTGAAGTAGACGTGACGCTAGAAACAGCTTTAGGTGAAATACACGCCGACTTAAGTGTTGGTGCGAATGTCTCATCGACCGCTGCGCTGGAGTCAAACGAAAACCTGAGCAATCGCGGTGTACAGCTCTTCGGCGCTGGCTTTATCGTCACGCCAGAAGAGGCCTCTGCATTCACATTGCAGGAGTCAAAAACCATCATCCGCGACTACCGCAATGGCCGCGACCTGACGGATACCCCGCGCGGCGTGAAAGTCATTGATGCTTTTGGGCTGAGCGCTGATGAACTCCGCACCCAATACCCGGCAATCTACCAATGGCTCCAAGAGCGCGTGAAACCCGAGCGCGAGCAAAACAACCGCGCCAGCTACCGGGACAACTGGTGGATTCACGGCGAACCACGCAAAGTCATGCGCAAACAACTCGCCGACCTGCCCCGCTACATCGCCACCGTAGAAACCGCCAAGCACCGCACCTTTCAGTTTCTGGACGCCAGCATCCTGCCCGACAACAAACTGATTGCCATCGCATTGAGTGACGCTTTCAGTCTGGGTGTGTTGTCCAGTGACCCTCACACCGCTTGGGCATTAGCTGTTGGTAGCTGGCTCGGGGTAGGCAATGACCCGGTGTACGTCAAATCCCGCTGCTTCGAGACCTTCCCCTTCCCAACCGAAGACACAGGCCTAACGCCCGAACTGACTGAAAAAATCGCCACGCTAGCCGAACAAATAGACGCCCACCGCAAACGCCAGCAAGCCGCGCACCCCGGCCTGACACTCACCGGCATGTACAACATACTCGAAGCCCTCAAAGCAGGCCGCGAGCTGACGGCCAAAGAAAAAACCATCCACACCCAGGGCTTGGTTGGCATATTGAAAGAGCTGCACGACGAACTCGACGCTGCTGTGCTTCAGGCTTACGGACTTGAACTCGGATTAAGCAACGATGCGCTGCTAAGCCACCTCGTCACCCTCAACGCCCAACGCGCGCTTGAGGAAAAAACCGGAAAAGTCCGCTGGCTGCGGCCAAAGTTTCAAAACCCAGCGCTCAAAGCCAACCCGAATTTACTATTAAATCAGGAGCTGCTTGCGCCTTTATCTATTGCGCTACAGGCCGATTTGATACCAAAAAGTGCCCCAGAAGCCATAAAAACAGGCAAAAACACCAGCCAAACCTGGCCAGGCACCCTGCCCCAACAAGTCAGCGCCACAGCCCAGCTACTAGCCAGCGCAACCACAGCGATGAGCCTGCAAGAAATCGAAGCCAGCTTCAAAGGCAAAGGCCCGTGGAAAAAGGGACTGCCCCGCATTCTGGAAACGCTAGAAGCCCTTGGCCGCGCGCGGCATGAGGGTGACGACGTAAGAGACGGGTGGAGAGCGCTTTGACGCAGTAGATTTGGCTATCTGCTTTCAATCTAAGGGCGTTGCGACGGATCTTCAGTTACTTTTGCCAGATGTGCGCGATACGCTTTGATCAAGGGTTCGGGTAGATAAACGTACTTCTCAACTTCGTCCAGCATTTCGGGATAAAGATAAAGCGGCGCGTTCTCCGCGTGCCACTCGTCTTGCGCGACGACAGTCTTCCTGGCTTTTGTGCAATAAAAAGGGTTGCGCCACATCAACGCGCTTCTGGCCGGATGATCTTTTTTGGTTAGTATCTTTTCTAACAATCCGCCACCAAGTCGAAACTTGTGAGGACTGTGCTGGTCAATATTTTTTAACGCCTCGTGGGCCTCGTCGAGCATCTGTTGCTCATCTGGTGGCAACTGTCCGTCAGAGACATTAAGCACTTGGCAATAACGCCTCAAATCCCATACGACGCAGTCAAGATCAAGGAGCACGAAACCTTTGACGAAGTAGGAAGTACTGAGGTATCTCTCTGGCCCATAAGCCGCAACGTGGTCAAAAAATTTACGTCCTCTTTCGCTCAACTCAATTTTGAAGGGTAAGTAGTCAAGCAGCCCAAAGGCAGCAGCGATATCGTGTTTGACTTTTTTTGCAGGAATTCGATTCACGAGCAGAATATATTTCAAGTACTTCTCAAAAGCCTGCTGGGCTGCCCACAAACCCTGCGGCATCAACCCAGCACGAAAGGCAAGTCGAGCGGCAATGTAGTCCCGATCAGCCATGTCGCGA
>JANPDQ010000145.1:0-2505 GCA_031431575.1 Polaromonas sp. | reverse complement strand
GGTGGAAATCCGTGGGGCAAAAAAGGCCTGACCGGGCGCTCAGCTCGGGTCGTGGTCACGATGGGGATGCCAGCGCTGGTGTACCACTGGTACTTTCGTGCCCACAGCATCAAGTCGCTGGAGCGCAACATATTGGGCTTTGTTGGCATTGCGCCAGTGCATGAAACCCTGATTGGCCTGACGGCTGACATGAAGCCACTTGATGCCGCGAAATGGTTTAAAAAACTCGAACGCCTGGGCGCGAGGGCCGAGTGAACATCCCATTTTCAGTCGAAGCGTTTTACGGCGTCTTCACGGCCTACAACTCCGCTGTTTGGCCAATGCAGTTGCTCCTGATGGCGCTTGGCGTTTTGGCTGTGGTGTTATTGACCAGACAGCGAAGTTACTCTAGTGTTGGCATCTCAAGCATACTCGCGCTTTTGTGGGTCTGGCAAGCACTAGCCTACCACTTGGCGTTTTTCACAGTCATCAATCCGCTGGCCTATGCGTTTGCAGCAGTATTTTTGATCGGTGCAATAGTATTTTTTTGGCAAGGCGTGTATCGCCGCAAGCTGATTTTTAAACCAACGCCTGGCTGGCGCGGCAGAGCCGGCTGGGGGTTAATGATTTTTGCGTGGTTTATTTACCCGGCGTGGACTTATTTGACGGGGCACCGCTACCCGGCTTTCCCCACGTTTGGGCTGCCCTGCCCCACTACCTTGTTCACTATTGGCTTGCTGGCGTTTTTGGTCAAGCCGTATCCACGCAGCCCATTGGTCGTACCTGTCCTTTGGTGTTTTGTCGGCAGCCAAGCGGCATTTGTCTTTAATGTGCAGGCCGATTTGGCTCTGATCGTTGCAGGTGTTGTGGGTGTGGTGCTTATGTTTCAGTCTAAAAAGCTGACATTTGAATCCGCCAAAGTTCCCAGTTCGCACGAAGGGCGGCTCTTGTGACCAAAGCAGCTTTCGTCGGTGGGCTAACAGGTGGGCTGATCGCTGCGCTACTGGGCGGGCCTTGGCTGTTACAGGGACTTGGCATCGTGCAGATGCAGCCGATTCTTTGTTTCGCAAATTGCGCTCCGATTCAAGGCCCGTCTGCAACTTGGGCTGTTCTGGGTGCCGTCGTGCTGGCTGTTGGCGGTGCTGTGGTTTATCTGTCTCTAAAAAAACGCTTGCGTTAGGCTATGAGCGCTACTGCACCCAAATCAGTCGAGAGATCAAACGAGCCAGCAGGTGCGTCGCCAGTTTCTGGCGAGGTGGTGTTTTCAGGTCGCGCCCTATCCAAGGTCTACCGCAGCGGCGAGGTTGAGGTTCACGCGCTGCGCGATGTAGATATAGACATTTGCCGTGGCGAGTTCGTGGTGTTGCTTGGCGCATCGGGCAGTGGCAAGTCCACCTTGCTAAACATTCTTGGCGGGCTTGACCTGCCCACCAGCGGCACGGTTCGTTTTGGTGACCACACGCTGACCGGCGCCACCGACAGCGAGCTCACCACCTATCGGCGCGAACACGTCGGTTTTGTATTCCAGTTTTACAACCTGATTCCAAGCCTGACGGTGCGTGAGAACTTGGGACTGGTCACTGACATTGCCAGCAACCCCATGCCAGTTGACGAAGCGATTGACTTGGTGGGCTTGACGCCCAGGCGTGACCATTTTCCCGCGCAACTCTCAGGCGGCGAGCAACAGCGGGTGGCGATTGCGCGTGCCATCGTCAAGCGACCCGATGTGCTGCTGTGCGACGAGCCAACCGGCGCGCTCGACTATGTGACAGGCAAACTGGTGCTGGAGGTGATTGCAAAAATCAACGCTGAACTCGGCACAACAGCCATCGTGATCACCCACAACGCGGCGATTGCGGGCATGGCAGACCGGGTGATTTACTTGGCCGACGGGCGGATTCAGAAGGTCGAAGTCAACACTCATAAAGTCAGCCCCTCGGAGCTAAGCTGGTGAAAGCGCTAGATCGCAAACTGCTGCGTGACCTGCGCCTGATGTGGAGCCAGGTGCTTACCATCGCATTGGTGGTGGCCAGCGGTGTCGGCGGGTTTATCACGACGCTGTCGGCCGTTGATTCGCTTGAGCTGGCACGTGACCGCTTTTATGCAAGCGGTCATTTTGCGGATGTGTTCGCCAGCGTTAAACGTGCGCCCAATTCGCTGACGCAGACGCTACTCGCCCTACCCGGGGTAGCTGATGTGCAAATCACCGTAGAGGAGTTTGTTCGAATCGACTTGCCCGGGGTGGCCGACCCTGTGGTTGGGCAATTGATCAGTGTTGACCCGCAAATACCGACGCGCATGAATAGCGTGACACTGCAGAGCGGCCAGGCTTTAAGCGGCACAGCGCTCAAAAACCAGGCGATTCCAGCACTGGTATCGGCAGCCTTCGCAGACGCACGCGGCCTGATGCCGGGCGCGCAGTTGTCGGCTCTGATCAATGGAAAACGCCGCACACTGGAAATCACCGGTATTGCCCTGTCGCCTGAATTTATCTTTGCAGGCCAGCAGGGTGTACCTGACCTGCGG
>JANPDQ010000144.1:0-2864 GCA_031431575.1 Polaromonas sp. | reverse complement strand
GCAGCGGTATCGAATCTGCCCGGCTTCCTAACGTGACCTGGCCGCGGATGGGTTGCAAATCGGGCGGTTTTGCGCCTGCCGCCGCTGCCAGCGCCCGGCTGGCATAGCCTGCGCTCAGCACCAGCATGTCTGCTTGCGCCAATAGCTGTCCCGAATCGTTTAACGCGCGCCAGCCTTCGCTTGACCCTTGCAGTTGCGCCACTTGCGCATTACCCTGCCACTGCACGCCGGGCGTTGCCAGCCAGGCATTGACCAGCGCGGCGGGTTTAACCCAGCCAGCCTGCGCGTGCCATAACGCCGTGCTGCCATGCGGCAAACCTGCTGCGGCCAGCGTGTTGAGCCGTGCGGGGTAAGCCCAGTCGCAAGCAGGTTGGGCCTGCGTGTCGGCCCAAGCTGGCGGCAAATTAAGCAAGTCGCCCGTCAAGCTGCGCTGCAGCACGCCCGTGTGCCCCCAATCGATGCCGTGGCGCAAATGCGCGCGCGCTTGCTGCAGCGTAATGCGAACGCCGCAGCGTGACAGGCGGGACAACTGGCCATCATCAGGTGAGGTGTGGGGCACCAGCAGCCCCGCAGGCAAGCTAGATGCTCCGCTGGCGGGTGCGCTCGCAGTGTCCAGCACTGTTACAGCCCAACCGCGCCGTGCCAGGCTGCTGGCTACGGCTGCACCCGCCAAGCCCGCGCCAATCACGATGCAGGTGGTGGGCAAATCAGCAGGCAGCAATTTTTTGGATACCCAGGCGGGCCGGTAGGTGGCTTGTAGCGGCTGCGCGGCGTTAATTTCAAAGCCGCATTGTTTTAGCGCTGCAGTCAATGCTGAATCGCATTGCAATGCCACAAAAGTAGTGCCCCGCCTGCACAACCGCGCTATGGATTTAACGGTGTGCAGCGTCTCAGTTGCAGAGCTTGGCAAACGGTGCAGGCAAACTTCATCTGCCTCAAATTGCTGTTGCTTGAGCAGCGTTTGAGCAGCACCTACGCAAACAGTCAGCAGCACCTGGCCTGCTTCAAACACCAACCGGTGAAACCCTGGCAGCAGCCCCCACAGCTGCGCGTCGAGCTGCTCGGCAAGTGGTTGTAGGGCTGGGTCAGCTTGCGTGTTTAAAAAGTTTATGTCGCAAATCGCCACCACATGCAGCATGCGCGGGCGCTGCGGGTCGGCCCGCCACGCTTGCCAAGTGCGCAAAAAATGCGCGCTGCTGTCAACTCCAACATGCAGCGCACGCCACTGCGCTGCGTCAGCCCAGGCGGGAGTCAAAGCTTGATGCGTTCGAGACGATGTCGATAAAGCCTCAAGCCGCAGGCGGTGTGTAGCCTTGCACGGCGTCAGCGCCATCGCCAAAAAAGTGCTTTTCCATCTGTCGCGCCAGGTATTGGCGCGAGCGTGCGTCGGCCAGGTTCAGGCGGTTTTCATTGACCAGCATGGTTTGCTGCTTCATCCATTCTGCCCATGCCTGCTTGCTAACCTCTTCCCACAGGCGCTTGCCAAGCGGGCCGGGGTAGGGCGGAAAGTCCAGACCTTCTGCTTGCGTTCCCAATTTGATGCATTGAACAAGGCGTGCCATGTTTTCGGCTCCTTCATTTGTTGATTCGTGGATTAAAACTTGCGTCTAAAAAATGTGGTTCAGGCTCGCACAGTCAGCGGTCGGGCTGTATTTTGCCCCACCCACTGCCAAGACTTATTGCCCGCGCAAACAGGCTTACAGCGTTACACGGTAAAATACAAAGCATCTGGCAGCGTAAAAACACTGGTCACATCGGCTAATGGCCTTTGCGAAACTCGGTAATAGCGGCACTGCAGCCACTTACGTTACCGCCTTCATCAAATAACCCTTGGAAGACGAAAAAATGGCTAGAGCTGATGCTAAAACCGCCGTACTCGCTGACGGCCTGCGCTACAAATCCAAGGTTTCTGGTTCACCATTTGCCGCCACCACCTCCTTTGGTGCGGCAACCATGTCGTGCTTTATGTGCGGCAAACACCGCGCCCGCTCCCTGATGGGCACGCGCAAGGTGCTGGGCAAGTCCCAAGCTGTTTGCGCGCCATCGTGCAAAGAACTCGACGCAATTCTGGCAGCCCAGGCCGCTGGCACCAAAACGCCAGCCTAGTTTGAAAAAGACCTACAGCCTTAACCTCGAAGGCAAAAACCGCGACCGTTTGTTAGATGCTGCCAAGCACGACATTCGTAAATACGCCAAACGCGAGCGTGCCAAACCCTTGCCTGAAGGCGTTGATTTTTGGGACTTTGACTGCAAGGCGGGGCCCAGCGAAGCGGATTCTGCGCCTGTGCACTTTGCCGAATTAATTGGTGCGGTAGATGCGCTGGTCAAGGGCGGTGCAAACCAGTTTTACGTTGAAATTACCGCAAAGTCCGGTCATCGCACTGCGCGGCCGCTTGATGCGGCGGGCACCGAAAACGCACCGCAGGCGCTATAAATGTTGCAGCGTGAAGCCACCCGGCCTTGCTGAAGTCACAGCAAGCTTGGGGTAGTGGGACCACTTTTGCCATCATTTCATGGCAAAAAACCCAAAATATTTTGATTTGGCACGTAAATAGTTGAAATAATGCGCGCTTTAAGCCCCAAACACGGCTTAAAGAGAGAATAATCTAGGGGCGCGATAATTTATTTAATTGCGCATGTTGGTGATCGGTCAGTTTCGCGCGCTACGGCGGTACGTTTACTTTGTTGTGCTTTCGGGACCCCATCGCTTTTTGTTTTATGTGTTTTTGAGGAGTCCTTCATGGGCAACAAACTTTATGTCGGCAACCTGCCGTACACCGTACGCGACGAAGACTTGCAACAGTCTTTTGGCGAATTTGGTTCCATCACCAGCGCCAAGGTGATGATGGAGCGCGACACCGGCC
>JANPDQ010000143.1:0-4115 GCA_031431575.1 Polaromonas sp. | reverse complement strand
ATCAAAAAAACTGTTTAGCAGCGGTTATGGCGTATCTGCCGCAGCGAAATCAAGGAGGAGCCCAAAGGGCGGAGGACATTCGCGGAGGTAGATGCGCCGTAGCCGTTGCGGGTAACGAAAGCAGGTTGTCCTTTTCATTTCGGTTTCGGTACCCGTCCCATCAGGTAAAACTCAGGGTTCGGCTGCATGCCGCTAAAGCTGGCCATGCGGTTTGAGAGTCCGAAGAACGCGGTAATTGCCGCTATGTCCCAAGCGTCTTCATCGTCAAAACCATGCGCGTGCAGCGCTGCAAAGTCAGCGTCTTCAATGGTGTGTGAAGCTGTGCAGACCTTCATCGCAAAGTCGAGCATGGCGCGCTGGCGCGGGGTGATATCGGCTTTTTTATAGTTCACCGCAACCTGGTCGGCCACCAGTGGTTTCTTTTCGTAAATGCGCAAAATCGCACCATGCGCTACCACGCAGTACAGGCAGCTGTTGGCCGCGCTGGTGGTGGTGACGATCATCTCTCGGTCGCCCTTGGATAATCCAGCCCCCACGCTTGCCACTTCGTGTGCTGCGCTGCCCCCCGAGGGGGCTGCCCCGCCTAAGGGCGGCCTGTCGGCAGGGCGGCTGGTACGCCCTACGGATTCAGGATTCATCAGCGCGTCGTGGTAAGCGAAGAAAGCGCGCCACTCCGCAGGGCGGCGGGCAAAGCCTAAAAATACGTTAGGTATGAAGCCAGCTTTTTCTTGCACTTCCAAAATTTTGGCGCAAATGTCCTCTGGTAGGTCAGCAAGTGCTGGGGCTGGGTAGCGGGGCGTTTTGGTGGGCATAGATGACGTGCTCATGGTGTTCTTATGGCGCGATGATTTTTAGTTTGGGAAACCAGGTTTGAAAACGCACGGCGTCCCGCGTAAGCAGGCGCATGTTACTGACCAGTGCGTGCGCGCCAATGTAAAAGTCCGGCATCGGTGAGCGCTTGGCTCCCTTTGCTGTGCGGTAAATTTTGAAGGCTTGACCCGCAAGGTATGCCGCGTCCCAGGGTAATGCTTCGCGCCGGATAGGCAGCAGCTGCAAGGCGGCATCCAGGTCAGCCGCTTTTGCAAACCGCGGACTGATTTCAGCAAGGATTAGTGGGTTGATCACCAGCGGTGCCTGTTGGCCCAGAAAATCAAGCTTTTCAAGTGACCATTCAGCCCAGTCAGGGTCGTTTGCCAGAACGTCAATCAGTATGCAGCTGTCAACCAGCGTGGGCGCAAGCATGTAACGGGCGTCTGGTTCGCGCACGCCAGTAAAAACCTTAGCAGCAGTTTTTACTTTTTTATCCACGGATGAATTTCATGAATTCATCCGTACCCATGCCCTTGAACTGCGCAGCATTGGCGCTGCCGCGTACTTGCTCAAAGGCCCGCCTTAACGGTGATGCTGAAGGCAGGGCAGGGCTAGCGCGGCGCATCAGTACATCGCCGTTGGCGCGTACTTCGAATTCCACTTCGCTGTGCGGTTGTAGGCCCGACTTGTCGCGGATGGCTTGTGGAATGGTGACCTGGCCCTTACTCGTGAGTCGCATATTTCTTACTCCCTAAAGTAAGAATCTTACTGTAAAGGCACTGGCTAGGCAAATAAAAAAGCCGCTGCCCGACTTGGGAAACACCCAAGTCAGGCAGCGGCTTTGGCTGCTTGAGATGTTTCAGCCCTTGTTTAAACCTTGTCCAATTTCAAAGCGATCCGCATTCATCACCTTGGCCCAAGCCGCAACAAAGTCATCAACAAACTTTTGCCCGGCATCGCTGCTGGCATACACCTCTGCCAGCGCCCGCAGTTGTGAGTTTGAGCCAAACACCAGGTCAACCACCGTGCCGGTCCACTTCAACTCGTTTGATATGCGGTCGGCGCCTGTCAATACGGCTTTCTCCGCGGCTGAGCGGCTCCACTGGGTGTTCATGTCGAGCAGGTTGATGAAAAAATCATTGCTCAGCGTCTCAGGCCGATGGGTCAGCACACCGTGGCGTGTTTGCCCGTAGTTGGTGCCCAGCACGCGCATCCCGCCCACCAGCGCTGTCATTTCCGGCGCAGACAACTTCATCAGCTGCGCTTTGTCGACCAGCATTTCAGGCGCCAATTGGTCGTAGCCGCGCTGCGCGTAATTGCGAAAGCCGTCAGCAAGGGGCTCAAGTACGGCAAACGATTCCACATCGGTTTGCGCCTGGGTAGCGTCCATGCGCCCCGGTGTGAACGGCACAGCAGCGGTATGCCCAGCTTTGCTGGCGGCTGCCTCAATGGCTGCGCAACCACCCAACACAATCAGGTCAGCCAATGACACCTTTTTGCCGCTTGTCCCAACGTTGTTGAACTCGACCTGAATCGCAGTCAGCTTGGGCAACACTTTTGCCAGCTGGTCTGGCTGGTTGACTTCCCAGTCTTTTTGCGGTGCCAGGGCGATGCGCGCGCCGTTCGCCCCGCCGCGCTTGTCGGTGCCGCGAAAGGTTGCGGCTGATGCCCAGGCCGTGCTGACCAGTTGTGAAATAGTCAAGCCGCTGCCCATGATTTTTGCCTTGAGTGCGGCTATGTCTTGTGCATCTATCAGCGGGTGGTCAACGGCTGGCACCGGGTCTTGCCAGATCAGCTCTTCTTTTGGCACCAGCGGGCCCAGATAGCGCGCAATCGGGCCCATGTCACGGTGCGTGAGCTTGAACCAGGCGCGTGCAAACGCATCGGCAAACTCGGCCGGGTTGGCCATGTAGCGGCGCGAAATCTTCTCGTACGCTGGGTCCATGCGCATGGCCATGTCGGCGGTGGTCATCATGGGTGCGTGGCGCTTTGTTGAATCATGCGCGTCGGGCACCGTGCCGTCACCGGTGGTGCCCACCGGCTTCCATTGGTGGGCACCAGCTGGGCTTTTTGTCAGCTCCCAATCGTGGCCAAACAAGTTTTCAAAATAACCCATGTCCCACTTGATGGGGTTGTTGGTCCAGGCGCCTTCAATGCCGCTGGTTACCGTGAATTGGCCGTTGCTGCCGCCTTCAAAATTGCTGGTCCAGCCCAAGCCCTGCTCGGTGATGTCAGCGCCCTCTGGTGCTAAGCCCATGTGGTGTTCTGGCACCGCACCGTGGGACTTGCCAAATGTGTGCCCGCCTGCCGTCAGCGCCTCGGTTTCTTCATCGTTCATGGCCATGCGGGCAAAGGTTTCGCGAATGTCCCGCGCCGAGCCCAGTGCATCGGGCACGCCATTTGGGCCTTGCGGGTTGACGTAAATCAAACCCATCTGCACCGCACCAAGTGGCTGCTCAAGCTCGCGGTCGCCGCTGTAGCGCTTGTCTCCCAACCAGGTGTCTTCAGGGCCCCAGTAAATGTCCTCGCCCGGCTCCCAGGTGTCTGCACGCCCGCCAGCAAAACCAAACGTTTTAAACCCCATCGACTCCATGGCGACATTGCCCGTCAAGATGATCAGGTCTGCCCAGGACAATTTTTGCCCGTACTTTTGTTTGATGGGCCACAGCAGGCGGCGTGCCTTGTCCAGGTTGCCGTTGTCCGGCCAGCTGTTCAGCGGCGCAAAACGCTGCGCTCCAAAGCCTGATCCGCCCCGGCCATCGGCAATGCGGTAGGTACCCGCACTGTGCCACGCCATCCGCACAAAAAACGGACCGTAGTGGCCATAGTCCGCCGGCCACCAGGGCTGTGAATCGGTCATCAATGCGTTCAAATCTTTGATGACCGCTTGCAGGTCGAGTGTTTTGAAGGCTTCGGCGTAGTTGAAGTCATTGCCCATTGGGTTGCCTGCAGGCGCATGTTGGTGCAGCATGTTCACGTTCAACTGGTTGGGCCACCAGTCAGCGTTAGTGCGGCTACCCGCAACCGTTGGTTTGAGCGCGCCGCCCGAGAACGGGCATTTGGTTTCAGTCAACATGGCTATCTCCTTTTGAACAGCGCATTGGCGATTTGCTAGGCTGTCTGGGTCAAATATTAAAACTATTGAAACGTTTTATCTAATAGATTTAATCTATTGCTTTGATTGGTGGTGTTTTTCAATCAGCACCTAGCTGCAGCGGCAAATATGCGGCTTCTGCAGCCGCAAAAATCTCGCAATCCAGTCTTCACAATCGTGGCAAGTCGGCTAAGTCATACTCCACCCTTTC
>JANPDQ010000142.1:0-18538 GCA_031431575.1 Polaromonas sp. | reverse complement strand
CTTTGATTCAGCAAAAAATTCGACCCGCATGCCAACCTTGCCGCCCAGCGTTTGGGCCAGGCCTTCACCGCCTGCGCTGGAGCAAATCGTGCGGTCTAGCAGCGACGCGCCCAGCTTGTGAAAAAACCGGGCAGCGATGCTTTCGCCCTGCACCAGCCCCATCGTGCCGGCGTAGCTGTAGGGCACTATGGCTTGCGGTGAAACCACAGCAATTGCTTTGAGCTTTGCCGCGATGTCGGCCAGCGCATCGCGCCAGCTGACCGGCGTGAACTGCCCCGATCCCTTGGGCCCGCTGCGCTTGAGTGGCGTGAGCAGTCGCTCAGGGTGATAGGTGCGCTCGGTGTAGCGCGAGACTTTGTTGCACAGCACGCCAGCGGTTTGCGGGTGGTCTGGATTGCCGCTGACCTTTATGGCAACGCCGTCCTGAACGGTAGTCAGCAACGCACAGGTGTCGGGGCAGTCGTGCGGGCATGCACCGCGCACGGGTTGGGGCAAAGCAAGGGTGGGCTCGGTCATGGCACTTATCTTATCGGCCTGGGCCGCCCCAAGCACGCCCAGGCGCCCGAGAGCCTGTTTCAGGCACAAATAAGTGTCTTTTAAGGCTGTAGCCCAATAGATCCAGTCGCAAGCAGCTATTAAATAAATAGCAAAAAGGCTGGGCTTTCCGTTTTCCCACCAGCCTTAGCTGCCTTGGCCACCTTAGCCTCCTTAGTCTTCCAGCTCGGCTTTGGCCATTTCGACGTCGAGCCGCTCCATTGCGTCCAGCGGTTTGCTGGCGGCAGCTTGCTCGTACAGCTTGGTGGCGTCTTTCATTTTCTTGTCGCCTTCAAGCATCACCATGCCATTGGCGTGCTCGATCATGGCAATGGCCGACGTTGGGTTCAACTCAAGCGCTTTTTTGAACAGCGACAAACCCACGTCTTTTTTTGCGCCATAAGTCATGCCGCCAATGAGCGAGCCGACTTTGTCAATCACTTCAGCATGAAACGCAGCCAAGGCGATATGCGCGTCCGCATGCTTTGGTTGCAATTTAATCGCCTGCTCCAGCGCTTGCTTGACTTTGGTGCCAAGGCCCTGTGCCAGTGCCTTTGCCACGCTGATGCCCTGGCCGTACCGGCCTAGCGCATAGGCTTGCCAGTAAAAAGCGTTAGCGTTTTTGGGGTCGGCTTTTTGCTGCGCTTCAGCGCGTTCAGCGACTTCCATGAACATGTCGAGCTTAAGCTTTTCTTTGGTCTCTAAATAGTTGGCGTAAATACCTGCAGCCTTGTTGGCTACGGTGATTCCGTCGCCGCCTGCTTTGACGCCCGCGTCATGCGCTTTTTGAAAGTCACCGTTGTGAAACAGCACCCAAGCTGCCAGCACTTCCGCATCTTTTGGCAGCGGTTCGCAGTCGCCCTGGTGCAGGCGCGGCCAGTTCTTTTTCAAGCTTGTCGCATCAAACGTGTAGTCGCCTGCGTGGGGAAAAGCTGTCCATTTAGCCATGATGTCTCCGTTTCGTTTTTGTGTTTGTTGCGGTGTTTGAAGTCTTGATGTTAATCAAGAAGTGTGACTGTACGCACCGACCAGCATTTGCAAATGCGTGCGCTGGCTTTGTTCGAGGTAGGGCACCAGCAGGTTCAGCACATGGTGCGCGCCGCGCAGGAGCGCTTTTTGGGCGTTTTCAGGCTCCAGCGCATTGCGCGGGTCGCGCACGTATTCAAAACTCAGCCAATACGTGAGTACCACGACCATGCTGGTTGCAGTGGGCTCTACCTCGCGTGAGTCGATCTTGACCGCACCGGCGCGGCTCATACCGTCCAGCAGCGCTTTGACGGACCGGGTTTTGTTTTTCAGAACCCACTGAAAATGCGTTTCCAGGCGGCGGTTTTTGCTCAGCAAGTCGTTTAGATCGCGGTACAAAAAGCGGTACTGCCATATCAGCTCAAACAGCGTGTGCATGAAAAACCAGGCATCTTCAACATTGCGCACACCGTCACTGGCGTTCAGCAGCTCGCTGAGTGACTTTTCATAGCGGTCGAAGAGCGAGTTGATCAGCTCGTCTTTGGCCGGGTAGTGGTAGTACAGGTTACCGGGGCTGATAGACAGCTCAGCTGAAATCAATGTGGTTGACACATTTGGCTCACCAAACCGGTTAAAGAGCTCTAGCGTAACTTCGAGTATTCGCTCTGCAGTGCGGCGCGGCGCTTTTTTCACCATAGTGTGTTTCCCCTTGAACGTGACACTCTACCTGAGAGCTGCACTGGGCAAAATTAGGGAAGTCCGCAGTCTGCAGTGCGAAGTCTGCTGGTCCACCTATGCCAGGCTGAACGCAGGTGGGTGACTGGCGCGGCCCAACGTTTGGCTGGCGGTGCGGCTCAGGTCTTCCATCGACTCTTCGAGCGAGGCAATCGCGCGGCCAACCCTCGTTGCGGGCGGCTGTAGTTTCACCAGGTGCCGCTTCGGATCGTCCAGTGCATCGTGGTTGAGCGCAATACCGTGACGCGCCAGTTTGACCGACAGCGATGTTTTGCGTGAGCGAAGCATTTGCCGGGTACTTTGATAGGCGTGCTCAGCCATTTGGTGGCGCTGGCGGTAGCTGAAGGTGTTGGCTAAAAACATGTCGGTATCACGGTGGTCAGGCTCAAACAGCACGATGTCGGTGTGCGGGTAGGCGTTTTCGTAGTGCTTCATACCCAGTTCGAGCCGCGAGTGAATCATGGCGCGAAAGGTCTGGCTCATTACCGCTGGCAAGCCGCCGTCAACAATACGGGGAATCGCCTGACGGTTAAGCGGCAAACCCCGCCGCATCACGCGTTGGTTCATGCTCAATGCGGGTGGGCGCGTGGCGTCAAAAGGCACGAGCGGATTCAGGCAAAACATCAAATCGATGCCTTCGTCCATGGCTACGCCTGCGTGCATGGTTTTTTTCAATGCGCCGTCCACAAAATAGTGGTTGTCAATTTCTACCGGAGGAAACAAGCCCGGCAATGCTGAGCTTGCCTGTACGGCCTTGGAAATAGGCACGTGGTCCCAGCCAGGCTGGCCAAACGGCGCGGCGTCGCCACTGTCTAGTTGCGTAGCAACCAGTGTCAGTTTGGCTTTAAGTTCGCGAAAATCATTGGTGCGCCCCGGCTTGGTGAAAAATCGGGTGAGTCGCACGTCAATCTCGTCGTTTGAAAAAACGCCGGTTGGCAGGGCAGCGCCCAAAGCTTCGAGGGCGTTCAGCCATGTTTTGCCACCAAATGTAGCGCGCCAAAGCGCTGAGGCCATCAAGCCAGGAAGCATGATGCTGCGCCGTAAGAACTCCCCATACGCTGGCACCATGAGCCACGCGGGATCGAACACTTCAGACGGAGTCGCATCGGTCTCAATGAACGCGGCGCACAGCTCTCGCGGCGTCATGCCGTTAGCCAAACCAGCCGCAATGAAACCACCTGCAGACACACCAACATAGTGGTCAAGGTCGGTAAAAGACAGGCCGGTCAGAGATTCCTCAAGCGCACACAACGCGCCAATTTCATAAATTGCGCCTAGCGGCCCACCCCCGGCAAGTGCCAAGCCAATTCGAGGCTTGTTCGGGCTGAATTTAGTGTTAAGTCGCGTTGCAGTTGCCATGGTTCTAAAAGGACGAAGCCGAAAAAAAAGGGACGAGAAGTCCCTGCTGACCTATGCGCTGATGCCAAGTAATCGAGCTGATATCTTTAGTTGCTGGCTGCCGCGCTCTTGACTGCCGGCTTGGTTGCAGATTTCACCGCTGGCTTAGCAGCTGGCTTAGCCGCCGGCTTTTCCGCTGTCTTTGCCGCTGGTTTAGGGGATGGTTTAGGGGTTGGCTTTACGACACGTTTAGCCACTGGTGCGGCGCTGGCCTTTTCTGCGGGTGCTTTGGCTCCCATTTTTTGCACGCTTTTGTTCAACTCATCGATGCGGGCGATCAGCGCTTCAACGTCTTTGGCGGACGGCACACCCAGCTTGTTCAGTGCTTTGGCAACGCGCTCTTCAAAAATATTTTCCAGCTTGTCCCATTGGTGTCCAGCCTTGGACTGGATGTCGCCTGCCATGTTGGCCATTTTGCTGGTGGCTTCTGATAATTTTTCTTCCGCAACCGCCTGGGTTTTACGCTGAATGGACAAGCCCTCCTTCATCAGCGCTTCAAACACCTTTCCGCCACCTTCTTGTGCTTTTGAAAAAGCGCCCAAGCCAGCCAGCCAGATTTGTTGCGCTGATTCCTTTACGGCACCCGCCAAGTGCGGTGCTGCTGATTTGTCTGCGCTCATTTTTTGTAATTTTTTGACCATGGGAACTCCAGAAGAAATGTGAAACCGATTATTTGGCTAAGCAATGCCGCTTGGCACAATCAAGAATGTACGCGCTGAGCGCCCAGTTGTTTAGGTACGGGGTTCTAGAAGCTGCGAACACTGGGGCAGCCTGACAGCTGGGCTGACACGCTACGTCACAACGTGCGCGGGTATTTGCTGAATAGTAAAGGCTGCGTCTTGGGCAAAAATCGGGCGGTAAACGAGCGCTAAGTTAAATACAAACCATCTGAGGGAAAGTTTCATGCATTATTTCGTCACTGGGGCCACGGGCTTCATCGGTAAACGGCTGGTCAAGAAGCTGCTGGAACGCAAAGGCTCGACGGTTCACTTTTTGCTGCGCAAGGAAAGCGCCGACAAAGCGGCTGCACTGCGTGAATATTGGGGCGTGAGTGCTGCCCGCGCAGTTGCGGTGCACGGCGACCTGACGGCTAAAAAGCTCGGGGTTAGCGCAGACGACGTCAAAAAACTCAAAGGCGTTGTTGACCATTTCTACCACCTTGCGGCGGTATATGACCTCAGTGCTGATGAGGAGAGCCAGATTGCAGTCAACATTGATGGAACGCGCAATACGGTGGAGTTTGCCAAGGTAATCGATGCCGGTCACTTTCACCATGTGTCCTCCATTGCCGCGGCCGGTTTGTACGAAGGCGTGTTCCGGGAAGACATGTTTGAAGAGGCTGAAAACTACGAGCACCCATACTTCAGAACCAAACATGAAAGCGAAAAAATTGTTCGCAAAGAATGCAAGGTGCCCTGGACGGTGTTCCGCCCCGCGATGGTGGTGGGCGACAGCACCACTGGCGAGATGGACAAGATTGACGGCCCGTACTATTTCTTCAAGCTGATTCAGCGCATGCGCCAATTGCTACCACCGTGGATGCCGTCGGTGGGCTTAGAAGGTGGCCGCGTCAATATCGTGCCGGTTGATTTTGTGGTCAATGCGTTAGACCATATCAGTCACAAACCAGCTATTGCCAAAAAATGTTTTCACCTGGTTGACCCGATGGGCTACCGCGTTGGCGATGTACTGGACATTTTCAGTCGCGCTGCGCATGCGCCCAAGATGAATATTTTCATCAACGCCGCGCTGCTTGGCTTCGTCCCGAAAAGCGTGAAAAAAGGTTTGATGGCGCTTGCACCCGTTCGCCGCGTTCGCTCTGCCGTCATGAAGGACTTGGGCGTGCCCGAAGACATGATGACCTTCATCAACTATCCAACCCGTTTTGACAGCCGCGACATGACTGCTGCGCTCAAGGGTTCAGGCATTGAATGCCCGAACTTGCGTGACTACGCGTGGCGTTTGTGGGACTACTGGGAGCGCCACCTTGACCCGGCTTTGCACATTGACCGCTCGCTCAGAGGCACCGTTGGCGGCAAGGTAGTGCTGGTCACTGGCGGCTCTTCAGGCATTGGCTTGTCGGCATCCTGCAAGTTTGCCGAAGCCGGTGCCGTCACCATTATTTGCGGGCGCGGCGAAGACAAGCTTGCCGAGGCCAAAAAAGAGATCATGGCCTATGCGGGAAAAGATGCGAAAGTGTTCACTTACTCAGTTGACATTGCCGATGCGGTAGGCTGCGCCGCGTTTACCAAAATGCTGGAAGACGAGCATGGCGGTGTGGATTTCCTTATCAACAACGCTGGCAGATCCATTCGCCGGGCAATTGAAGCCAGCTACGACCGCTTTCACGACTACGAGCGCACCATGCAGCTGAACTACTTTGGCTCACTGCGCGTGACAATGGGGCTGCTACCGGGAATGGTCGCCAAGCGCAAGGGCCATGTGGTGAACCTGAGCTCTATCAGCGTACTGGTCAACGCGCCACGCTTTTCTGCCTACGTGGCGTCTAAAGCAGCGCTTGATGCGTGGACTGCATGTGCTGCCAGCGAGTTCCAGGACCAGGGCATTACGTTTACCACCGTCAACATGCCGCTGGTGCGCACGCCCATGACGGCGCCCACCAAAATCTACGACAACATGCCGTTGCTGGACCCGCAAGAGGCAGCCGACATGGTGGTGCAGGCTTGCATCAACAAACCAGTGCGCGTAGCGACCCGATTGGGCACAACGGTTGAGCTGCTGCACGCCGTGGCTCCGCGCGTGACGCAGATTTTAATGAACACTACCTTCAGGATGTTCCCGGACAGCTCGGCCGCCAAGGGCGACAAAGCGGCCAAGCCGGGCTTATCTGCTGAGGCCACTGCCATGGCAGAGATGATGCGCGGCATTCACTTTTAAATTTTTCGGGGCGGGCAGACATCGCGCCCGGCGTGTTTGCCCGCCCGCTACAGTTTTAAGTCACGTACTGCAGGAACTTCTCATAACTCGCCATCCGGAAATTTAATCTTGTACGACTTGTAGGCATCTGAGTTCCATAGCCGCACGAGGCTGCGCAGATGCCAAAGAAGGTGGCGAAAGTTTTTTAAAGTCTGCCGCTGTGCGTGGTGAATCACTGTGGTTTCGGCTCGGGTCAGTCGAAAACCAGCCAATTGCACTCTCAGGCAAATGTCTACGTCTTCACAGTACATGAAGTAGCGCTCGTCAAAGCCCCCAACACTGCGAAACACAGACGCCTTGAACGCCATGAATGCGCCGCTTGCCCATCGCGCTTGCGGTGGTGTGTGCACATGGAATGCAATTTTTGAAAAGCGTCTTTTCAAAATCGCCGACGCAGTAGGCAGGTCGCGTTCAAAGTCTTGCTTGCCGCCATCGCTCGCGGTTTGAATGGGGTATGCGCAGCCTGTGCGACTGTCGGCGAGGGCAGTTAAAAGCGCAGGAAACGGATTTACTGGCAACTCCAGGTCAGGGTTCAACACGAAAAAATAGTCGCTGTCGCATTGCTGAAACGCCGTGTTGTGGTTGGCTCCAAACCCTTGCAGCTCGCTGTTTTGGATGATGCGCAGCACAAACGGATAGTCACCCGCTTTGTGGTCAAAAAAGCCAATGTCTAAACCCGGCACATTTACCGTGACGATTACTTTTTTCAGGTGCGCGTCGCTCCACCGCCTGATCGCCTTAAGCAATTGCTCCACTTGGGCGCCGTGGCCATGGCTGACCACTGAGACCGTAAATGATTTGAGATTAGTCAAGCGCTTAAAGGTATGAAGTTTGTCGTCGGTCCTGCAACCACATCGGGCTTTTTCATACCTGACTTGGCAGATTCTATTTTGATTGCGACCACGCATGGCCAGCCCCGTTGCAGCAGGCCGATATTCAGCCAGAGTTTTGTCGGACTGGGCTATGCGCGTTTAATCCGCTTCATGCGGGCCAATAGGTGCAGGCGTGAACGAATATCCGCTTCAGATCAGTTTTTCAAGGTGTAACTTTTGCGGGCGTAACCACCATAAAATAAAGAGGCCCTTTTTCAATAGTCGGTTTGCCCAGATGCGTTTACCAGCCCCGCGACACCTAATAAGAAATGCAATAAACCAATGGTTGGCTTGTTTGTTTTTTGCCTGATCATCAGCTGGATCATGTGCTTGCTGTTGATAGTGAATTTGCGTGCGCACGCCCGTACTTATGCAGCGGACTCAGTGCAGCGGTTTCACAAAGGGCATATTCCACGGCTCGGCGGGGTGGCCGTCATCGTTTCGTGCGCAGCAGGGTGGACGGCCATGACCCTCTTTCCCAAAATTGGCATTTACCTGAACGCGTTTATTTCATGGAATGCCGTTTGCGCTTTTTTACTGATGCTGATTCCGGCCACGGTTGCTGGCACCTATGAGGACTGCACACAGCGTTTGAGCGCCCGCTGGCGCTTGATCTTTACCGGGTTGTCGGCCGGGCTGGGTTGTGCGTTACTGGGTTTGTCAGTGCCCCGGCTTGGGGTAAATTTTCTTGATGCCAGCTGGGCGTCCATTCCGTGGCTGGGCATTGCCATGGCGTGGTTAGCGCTGGCTGGCTTGCCCCACGCCTTCAATATTATTGATGGTTTTAATGGTTTGGCGGCCACAGTGGCAGTAATGATTTGCGCCGCGATGGTGCACGTGGCTTTGCAGTTGGGTGATCGGCAGCTCGCGGGCGTGTTGGTGTGTGTGATCGGTGCAAGCGCGGGATTTTTACTTTGGAACTATCCGCGCAGCCTGATTTTTGCCGGCGACGGTGGCGCTTATTTTTGGGGCATTGTGATTGCTGCTGGCGGGATTTCTCTGGTTCAGCGCCATACCGAGGTGTCGCCTTGGTTCCCCATGTTGCTGGTGATTTATCCGGTTTGGGAAACCGTGTTTTCTATCTACCGCAAGCTGGCGCGGGGCCAGTCGCCAGGCGTGGCCGATGCGCTGCATTTCCACCAGCTGATTTACCGGCGAATCGTGCGCCGGGTGTTCCATGATGATGCATCGCGCCGCATGCTGATGCGCAACAACCGCACGTCTCCGTATTTGTGGGGCTTCACCTTGATGTCGGTGGTTCCGGCAGTCCTCTTTTGGCGAAATACACCAGTGTTGATGGCTTTCTGCGGGATCTTTGTGGTGACTTATGTGGTGGCGTATGTGTCCATCATTCGTTTCAAAGTACCGCGCTGGCTGCGTGGTTAGCCGGCGCGCGCAGTTGGACATCGGGCACAATAAAAGTTAATTTTACTTTTACCTTTCCAGGTAATACGCCATGACCTATGCTTCTGCTGCAGACCCGGACTTGTCCCACATCTCGCCGCGCGACAAAGCCGAAATTTTGGCCCAGGCGCTGCCTTACATCCGCAAGTTTCACGGTAAAACGATGGTCATCAAATACGGCGGCAACGCCATGACCGACCCGGCTTTGCAAGCTGATTTTGCTGAAGATGTGGTGCTGCTCAAGCTGGTGGGCATGAACCCTGTGGTAGTGCACGGCGGCGGCCCGCAGATTGAAACTGCACTGAACCGCCTGGGCAAAAAAGGCGAGTTCATTCAAGGCATGCGGGTGACAGACGACGAAACCATGGAAGTCGTTGAGTGGGTGCTGGCCGGGCAAGTTCAGCAAGATATTGTGGGGCTGATCAACCAGGCGGGCGGAAAAGCGGTTGGCCTGACTGGCCGCGATGGCGGTTTGATTCGCGCTAAAAAGCTCAGCATGGCCGACAGCAAAGACCCCAGCAAAGCGCATGACGTGGGTTTTGTCGGCGATATTGTCAGCATTGACCCAAGCGTAGTGCGGGCCTTGCAAGACGATGCGTTTATTCCAGTCATCAGCCCCATCGGCTTCGGTGAAGACAACGAAAGCTACAACATCAATGCCGATGTGGTGGCGGGCAAACTGGCCACCGTGCTGAAGGCTGAAAAACTGCTGCTGCTCACCAATATTCCTGGTGTGTTGAATAAAGAAGGGCAGTTGTTAACCGACCTGACCGCCCGAGAGATTGACGAGCTGTTTGCAGACGGCACCATTTCAGGCGGCATGTTGCCGAAAATTGCAGGCGCGCTCGACGCTGCCAAAAGCGGCGTGAACTCTGTACACATCATTGACGGCCGTGTGCCGCATGCGCTGCTGCTGGAGATTTTGACCGAGCAGGCTTTCGGCACCATGATTCGATCACATTGAGGCTGTGTCTCTGCGGATTTATTTATGCAACGCATATGCACGGGCGCTCCTAGAAATTCAGGTTTTCGGGATGAAGTGCAAGGCGGACGGAGCGCAGCACCTAGGCGCGCACTTGTGTACGTGAGGGTTGCGAGCACCGGCCAACGCGGCAATTCGCCCGAAAATTGAATTTATAGGAACGCCCGGATGCGATTGCTTTTAGTTGAAGATGACGTCATGGTAGCCAGCGGCATCAAGCTGGGGCTGTGTGGCGCCGGTTACGCGGTCGACTGGGTCGGTAGCGCTGAACGCGCCGAAGAAGCGTTACGTGGCGAGACCTTTGACGCCGCCATCATCGACATTGGCCTGCCCGCAATGGACGGCGTAGGCCTTCTGCGCACCCTTCGCCGCAGCGGCGTAACGATGCCCGTACTGCTGCTGACTGCGCGAGATGCGTTGCAAGACCGCGTGCAAGGCCTGGATGCGGGTGCCGACGACTACATGGTTAAACCCTGTGAGCTGCCTGAGCTGCTCGCCCGGTTGCGCGCACTGCTGCGCCGCTCGCAGGCGGCCACCAGCGCGGTGCTCAGTTTTGGCGCGCTTGAGCTTGACGCCGCCAACCGGCAAGCCACCGCTAACGGCCAGGTGATAGAGCTCGGCCCGCGTGAGTGGACGGTGATGCAATACCTGATGACCCACGCGCCCAAGCCCACTGGCAAAGACAAGCTGCTGCAGGCGCTGACCGGCTGGGACAAAGAAATCACCACCAACGCCATCGAGGTGTACATATCGCGCTTGCGCGTCAAACTAGAACCGCACGGCATAGGGCTGCGCTGCATTCGTGGCTTTGGCTACCGCCTTGAACTGATCGCCGAGCCAGCTTCACCTAGCCCACCCGGCGTGACATGACTCCCGCCAAATCAGCATGCACCCATTAGCCATGACCTCAGGGCTGCAGCGGCGTTTGCTGCTGTTGTTGCTGTTGCCACTTGGTGTTTTTGCGCTGGTCAGTATTTATTTTGACTACCAAACCGCAGGCAGCGTTGCGTCGCAAAAAGACCAGCAGTTGCTGAGTTTGATTCCTCTCATGGCCGACTCCGTTTTGGGGTCCCAAGACGAAACCACTGCCGCGCCGGTGTTGCTGCTGCTCGCCCCAGGCGTTGAAGACTTTATTAAAGACCGCGAGCGCTTTGCCGGATTTCGTTTGTCTGACGCTGCTGGCAACTTTTTGGTTGGGCAAGCGTGGATTGCTGGCGTGCTGCCTAGCTCGCGCGAGCCCGAATTGCACAGCGTAGAAACCAATGGCATAACGTACCGCATAGCTGCCCAGCGGGTCAACACCGCTGCGGGTGACCTGATTGTGCTGCTAGCCGACGGCTCAGACCCGCGCCAGCAGTGGGTGCGCTCAATTTGGGTCAAAGTGCTGCTGCCCAACCTGGTGCTGGTGCTAGCGGCCGCGTTTGCGGTTAATTGGGCAGTCAAGCGCGCGCTCAAGCCGTTGGTCGAGTTAACCGGCGCAGTGCAGCGGCGCAGCCCGCAAGATTTAAGTGCGATTAACGCGGCGGCCGCGCCCGCTGAAGTGCAGCCGCTGGTGGCCGCGCTGAACCGTTTGCTGAGGCTGGTCAATGACCAAGCCGAAGGCCAGCGCCGCTTTGTGGCAGACGCCGCCCACCAGCTGCGCACGCCGCTTGCGGGCTTGCAGGCGCAGGTGGAAGCCTGGGCCCTGACCGCAGAAACCGCGCAATCGCAAACTTCATCCGCCCCCCCTGGCAACATGCTGGTGTGTAAAGACAAAATCTTCAAACTTCGCAGCGCCACGCGGCGTACCTCGCAATTGGCCAACCAGCTGCTGGCACTGTCCCGTGCCGATGCAACCGCCCTGGCCACCCAGCCGATGCAGCGGGTCGACTTAAAAGAGCTGTGCGAGTCAGTCTTGCCCGCCCACCTGGATGCCGCCTTTGACAAAGACATTGACCTGGGCCTAGACGCCGTGCCCGTCAATGCCGTGGGCCACGAGTGGTTGCTGCGCGAACTGCTGTGTAATTTGGTCGACAACGCTGTGAAGTACACGCCGCGCGGCGGCACCGTGACCATTCGGTGTGGGCGCGTGGCGGGTGTAGCTGGGCCTGGCGACGCTGACGCACCGCAAGGTGCGTTTTTGGAAGTGATTGACGACGGCCCCGGCATCGCGCCAACAGAGCGCAGCAAAGCGCTAGAGCGGTTTTACCGCGTGCCCGGCACAGTCGGCGAGGGCAACGGCCTGGGCCTGGCCATAGCCGACGAGCTGGCCAGAGCGCACCACGCACAGCTTGAGCTGGACTACGCCAGTTCGCGCAGCGACCTCGGTGCTGCAGGCCGCGTGGGTTACGGGCTGCGCGTGCGTCTGAGCCTGTAGCAGTGTTGCCCCGTGCAGCAGGAAAACCCGCATTTGCCTCGACTCTTTTTGCGCTGATCTGGCACGGTGCTGTGCGAGAATCATTTTGAGACGTTTTGAAAAGCAAAAGCAGCGTTTGCCACTGCACCGCTTTTTTTCAGCCCGGTCAGTTCCCATTTACTTTCAACGCCTAGCGCGCCACACCTTATGTCCGATTCAGCGCTTGATGCCAACCCCAGCTCCGTGGCGGTAGAAGAAAGCACCCGTAAGCGGCCCAAACCAGGTGAGCGGCGCGTGCAGATTTTGCAGGCCTTGGCCGCTATGCTTGAGCAGCCCGGCTCCGAGCGCATCACAACCGCTGCTCTGGCTGCGCGGCTTGACGTGAGCGAAGCCGCGCTGTACCGGCACTTTGCCAGCAAGGCGCAAATGTTCGAGGGCCTGATCGAATTCATCGAGCAAAGCGTTTTCAGTTTGGTCAATCAGATTGCTGACCGCGAGGGCGATGCGGCAATACGCACGCGCCGCCTGATCGTGATGGTGCTGCAGTTTGGTGAAAAAAACCCAGGCATGACGCGTGTGATGGTGGGCGATGCACTGGTGTTTGAAAACGACCGGCTGCAAGAGCGCATGAACCAGTTTTTTGACAAACTTGAATCGAGCTTCAAGCAAACCCTGCGGGATGCGGCTAGCGCCAACGGCGCGGCCACCCCCACCGTGGATGCCCAAGTACGTGCTTCAGTCATCACCGCGTTCATGGTCGGGCGATTGCAGCGCTTTGCCCGTTCAGGCTTTAAGCGCTTGCCGTCTGAGCATCTGGACGCCAGTTTGGCCATCTTGCTGAATTAAAGCGCAGCGCCCCGCGCTTGAAAATAGCTATAAATAATATAGCTGTTTGCGCCCATATCCATTGGCTTACAGTTAACTTTAATGTTTGATATTCACTGCGCAGGATGGCGTATGACGCTGCTGCCCCAGGGCGCGGCTTACCTGCCAGACGTTGCCACGCTGCTGGTGGCGGATGCGCACTTTGGCAAAGCGGTCAGCTTTCGATTGCGGGGCGTTCCTGTTCCCCAAGGTACCACTACTGAAACCCTGCAGCTACTAACTGGTGCGCTGGCGCAAACCAAAGCCACGTGCTTGATTTTTCTCGGTGATTTTTTGCACTCGGCCCATGCCCATGCTGCGCCTACGCAGCAAGCGCTTGCCGCCTGGCGCAGCCAGCACCCGCAGCTTGCCATCACCCTGGTGCGTGGCAACCACGACGACCGCGCGGGTGACCCGCCAGCAAGTCTTGGCATGCGCGTGGTCGATGAGCCTTTCCAATTGCACGGTGGCGCAGTTCCGCTGGCGCTGTGCCACCACCCGCAAGCAGTAACAGGTGCATATGTGCTGGCAGGGCACGCACACCCTTGCGTGGTGCTCAAGGGCGCGGGCAAAGACAGATTGCGCTTGCCGTGTTTTGTATTGGGTGATGCGCAAGCAAATGCGGTGGGCGTTTTGCCCGCGTTTGGCAGCTTTACCGGCATGCACCCTATTGCGCGCAGAACCGGTGATCGGGTCTTTGCCGTGGCTGGTATGACGGTGCGCGAAGTTCCGGCTTAGGCTCCTAAATGCCCAGGTTCCTAGGCTTCTAGGCTTCTAGCCGCGGACCAGCTTGGCGCCAATCTTTTCGGCTGCATGTTCAATTTCAGCCCATGTGGTGGTGTCAATTTCAATGCCGTCACGCTCACGTTTGAAACGCGTTTCCCGTTCCACGTCGCCAGCAATTTGCACTGCTTTAAATCCCTCGCCGGGCGGACTTTGCTTTATCCAGTCGATGAACTGCGACGCTTGCAGACCGAACGCCGCTTGCGTGCCCAGTGTGGCCGGGTCAATCAACACCGTCAGCATACTGTTGCTGACTGCGCGCTTGCTGATGTTGTCAAGCGTGGTTGGCTGGTGCCATGTGCCGCCACCGCTCAGGGCACCGCCCAAGAGCTCGCACGCAACCGCTACCCCGTAGCCCTTGTGTTCGCCAAACGTTGTCAAGGCGCCTAGCAACCCGTTTGACTGCGGCACCACCACTACGCCAGGGTTGGTGGTGGGTTGGCCGTATTCGTCTATCAGCAACCCAGCTTTTACCAGCTTGCCCTGGTTGTAGGCGACGCGCATTTTTCCCTGCGCCACCACGCTGGTAGCCATATCCAACAAGAAGGAGTTTTGGCCCTCAATCGGGATGCCAATACACAGTGGATTGGTGCCAAAGCGCCCGTCCGTGCCGCCCCATGGCGCAACCGCCGGGCGCGAAATAACGTTTACAAAATGCAGCGAAACCAAGCCCTCTTCGACTGCCATTTCCGCAAACTCGCCGATGCGTCCCAAGTGGTGCGCGTTGGCCAGCGCCATGATGCAGCTGCCGTGCGCTTTTGCGCGGGCAATGCCCAACTCCATGGCTTGTTTGCCCACGACCTGACCATAGCCGCGCTGGCCGTCCAGCGTCAGCATGGTGCCTATGTCAAGAACAGTGGCTACCGGCGCATTGGGTATCAGCCCGCCCTCCAGTACCGCATCCACATAGCGCGGCAACATGCCCACACCGTGCGAGTCGTGGCCACTCAGGTTGGCCATAACCAGGTTGGCGGCTACCAATTTCGCTTCCTGCTCTGACGAGCCAGACGCTATGAAAACAGTAGCTGCTTGCGCCCGTAAAGATTCGGCTGTATGCGTATTTTTCATTACAATCCCGAAGGGTGTGGTAGTCGGCGCATCGTACCTCAACGCTTGATAACGGCCTTGTTTGCCGCATGCTTCAAAAGGAATTTCAATGAAACTCGTTCGCTACGGCAAAGTCGGCAAAGAAAAGCCCGGCCTGATAGATGCTGAAGGCTCTTTGCGCGACTTGAGCGCGCACATCAAAGACATCGGTCCCGAGCAACTCAGCGACGCAGCCCTTGGCAAATTGCGAAAACTAAAAGCCGATAAGCTGCCGCTGGTTAAAGGGTCGCCGCGCATAGGTTGCCCAGTGGCGCGCACTCCAAAGTTCATCGCCATTGGCCTGAACTACGCCGACCACGCAGCCGAGGCGGGTATGCCAATACCGAAAGAGCCGATTGTTTTCATGAAGGCGACCAGTTGCATCCAGGGCCCGAACGATGACGTGATGTTGCCCAAAGGGTCGGTTAAAACCGACTGGGAAGTCGAGCTTGGCGTGGTCATTGGCGCACGTGCCAGCTATGTGTCAATGAAAGACGCACTCAATCATGTCGCCGGCTACTGCACCATTAATGACGTGAGCGAGCGTGAATACCAAATTGAGCGCGGCGGCACTTGGGACAAGGGCAAGGGCTGCGACACGTTCGGGCCAATCGGGCCGTATTTGGTCACGCGTGACGAAGTACCCAATCCCCAAAAGCTAAGTATGTGGCTGGACCTAAACGGCAAGCGCATGCAAACTGGCTCTACCCGCACCATGATCTTCAGCGTGGCCAAAATTGTCAGTTACGTCAGCTGCTTTCTGACGCTGGAGCCCGGCGACATCATCACCACTGGCACGCCGCCGGGCGTGGGGATGGGCATGAAAAAGGACGGACAACTGGCACCGCTGTACGTAAAAAAGGGCGATGTGATGACCCTTGGTATTGAGGGGCTGGGCGAGCAGCGCCAAGCGGTAGTGGCCTACAAGAAAGCCTGAACCAAAGGTGCGGTCGAGAGGCGTGATGAAAAGAGCGCGGCGCATTTGCTATTAAAATAATAGCTGTTGGCGCCTGTATTTATTACGCTAGAGGCATATTTACCTGTTAATTTGCTGCTTTTGCAGCCTCAGGTGCCCATCACCGCCCACTGTGCAGGGCGTTGGTGCATTTCACGTTAACCCCTAAAAAACTTAGATAACCGCCTCTATAGCGGTGATAAACGGTGTTGCGGACGCGGCAGAAGTGGCAAACTACTGCAAAATAGCACGATCGTTCGTTTTATTTTATAGTCCGTCATCCAAACCGCAAAATATGACCGTTCTCGAACTCTCTACCAAAGCCGACCGCAGCTTGCCCAGCCAGGCCAGCGGCGTGGCCATTCAAAAAATCCAGCACAAGGGCCAGCAAACCAAGGCCGCCATTGTGGACGCGGCGCTCGGCCTGGCGACCCAAATTGGCCTGGAGGGCTTGAGCATTGGCGCGCTGGCTGAAGTCATGCGCATGAGCAAGTCGGGCGTGTTTGCGCATTTTGGCTCACGTGAAGAGCTGCAAATTTCCGTGATTCGCGAGTACTTCACGCGCTTTGAAGAAGAAGTTTTTTACCCTGCGCTCAATGTTGCACGCGGCCTGCCGCGCCTGGAGCTGCTGTTCCAGAACTGGATGCGCCGCACTTCAGTTGAAATTGATTCGGGTTGCCTGTTTATCAGCGGTGCGGTGGAGTTTGACGACCGCCCCGGCCCCGTGCGTGACGCGCTGGCGGGCTCAGTCAAGACTTGGCTGGCTGCCATTTTCAGGGCGATCTTGCAGGCCCAGGAAACGGGCCACCTGCATGCCGATGCTGACCCGCACCAAATGGCGTTTGAAATCCACGGCCTGATTTTGGCGCTGCACTACGAGGCCCGGTTTCTGAAAACACCAGGCTCAATTGCTAGAGCCAACCAGGGATTTGCCAACATCCTCGAGCGCTACGGCAGCGCTGCCTGATTCTTGTTCACTCCGTTTTATTTTTTAGTTTTTACTTTTTAGTTTTCAAAGTTTCATCCTCCAAGGAGTTTTTTATGACGATTTACAACGCCCCCCTTCGCGACATGCAGTTTGTAATGCACGAAGTGCTCAACGTCACCGCTGAGTTGGCACCAATTACCAAGTACGCTGACGCAGACATTGACACTATCAATGCGGTGCTCGAAGAAGGCGCCAAGTTCGCCACCGAAGTGCTTTTGCCGCTCAATATCAGCGGTGATCAGGAAGGCTGCACGCTGGACAAAACCACCCACGCTGTGACCACGCCCAATGGCTTCAAAGAAGCCTATGCAAAGTACGTTGAAGGCGGCTGGCCCGCGCTGAGCTGTGACCCAGCCTACGGCGGCCAGGGCCTGCCTCTGGTCATTAACCAGTGCTTTTACGAAATGCTCAACAGCACCAACCAGGCGTGGACGATGTACCCCGGCCTCACGCATGGCGCACACGCAGCTTTGCACACCCACGGCACTGAAGAGCAAAAGCAAACCTACCTGCACAAAATGACCAGCGGCGAGTGGACCGGCAGCATGTGCCTGACCGAGCCGCATTGCGGCACCGACCTGGGCCTGATGCGCACCAAGGCCGAGGCACTGCCAGACGGAACGTACAAAATTACTGGCAACAAGATTTTCATCAGCGCTGGTGAGCACGACATGTCGGGCAACATCATTCACCTGGTGCTGGCCCGCTTGGCAGATGCTCCCGTAGGCATCAAAGGCGTAAGCTTGTTCATCGTGCCTAAGTTTTTGGTGAACAAAGATGGAACGCTCGGCGAGCGCAACGGCATTTACTGCGGTGGCCTGGAGCACAAAATGGGCATCCACGGCAACGCCACCGCGCAAATTGTTTTAGACGGTGCCATCGGCACCATGGTCGGCTTGCCCAACAAAGGCATGAACGGCATGTTTGTGATGATGAACGCCGCACGCTTGGGCGTAGGCAACCAATCGTTGGGCCTGACCGAAGTTGCCTACCAAAACGCATTGGCCTATGCCAAAGACCGTATCCAGATGCGTTCGTTGTCGGGCGTTAAAGACAAAACGCAAGCGGCTGACCCGATCATTGTTCACCCCGACGTACGCAAAATGCTGCTGACCGCCAAGGCTTATGCCGAGGGTGGCCGGGCGCTGGCAACTTACTGCGCGGTGCTGCTGGACAAAGAGCATTACCACCCCGACGAGGCCGTGCGCAAAGAAAGCGGCGAGATCCTCTCATTGCTGACGCCGATTGTGAAAGCATTTATCACCGACAACGGCCACATCGCCACCAACGCGTGTCTGCAAGTCTTTGGCGGCCACGGCTACGTTAAAGAGTGGGGCATGGAGCAGTTTGTACGTGACAACCGCATCAACATGATTTACGAAGGCACCAACACCATCCAGTCGCTTGATTTGCTGGGCCGGAAAGTTTTGTCAAACAACGGCGCAACGCTCAAAAAATTCGGCAAACTCATTGGCGCGTTGGTACAAGAAGAGGGCGTGAACGAGCAGATGGCTGAGTTCATCAACCCGCTGGCCGTGTTAGCCGAGCAAATGACCAAGTTCACCACCGAAATCGGTTTTAAAGGATTTCAAAACCCCGACGAAGTGGGAGCTGCTGCAGTTGACTATTTGCGTGTGGCCGGGCATCTCGTTTTCGGCTACTTCTGGGCACGCATGGCGCAAGTTGCTTTGCGTGAAAT
>JANPDQ010000141.1:0-4726 GCA_031431575.1 Polaromonas sp. | reverse complement strand
GTCAGGTCACTGCCGCGTTCTTTCATCAAGCGCAGCTGATTCACTTCAATCGTCTCGCGCAGCTCGTCGTCGCTGATTTTCAAGTCATCGCTCTTGGGCATGCTGGCCGGGTCTTTGATGCCAGCGATCTGCTGGTTGCGCCAGTTTTCCAGCGCTTTTGGGGCTGTGGTGTAGTGGCCATGGCAGTCAATGATGAAAGGTTTTTGCAGGCTCATGGTGGTCCGTAGTTTTATGCAAGCGTAAAGTTATGCGGCGTCCATGCCGTGCAGTAGTTTGGTGGCGGTGGTTTGGCTGGAAGCAATGAAGGCAAACAGCGCTGCAAGGGCTTCGCTTTGCGTTGAAGCAGCGCAAACAGCGGCAGAAAAAATGGTCGTGATACTCGCGCCCGCAGGCAAGGTGCCCACAACCGTGATGCCGTCAACCGTCATCAGCTCGCTGAGTTGCTGAAACCCCAGCGCAACCTCACCGCGCGCTACCAGCGCGCCGACTGGAATGCCCGGCGGGGCTTGCACAATGCGCGACTGGAGCGCATCAAGCATGCCCCAACGCTTGAACAAATTAACCAGTGCCACGCCACTCGGCCCGGTTGAATAACCGATGGTAGGCGCAGCGGCAATCGCACTGCGCAGCGCTGCTTCGGTACTGATGTCTGGTACGAGTGCGCCCGCTTTTACTGCCACCGCCACACTAGAGCGTACCAAGTCAGTCTTGCTGCCCACCACGGCGTGCCCGCGGGAAATCAAGCTGTCAATCGCATCCGCAGCAAGCACCACGCCGTCAAACGCTTCGCCCTCCCGCACGCGCTTCGCTGCGTCAACACCGCCAACCGATTCGATTGAAACTGCAACACCCGATATGCCTTGCCATTGGGCCGCCAGCTCTGCCAGTAGCTGTCGTGTGGCCATTGATGAGATGAGTTTGAGCATGTTGCGATTTTCTGCTTTTACAAGCGGTTTTGAAACGCCATCAATTGGCTAGCAGATATAACAAAGCCGTATAACCAATAAACGGCTATGCAAATACACTTTCAGGATGGACCTGAAATGGATTTAAAACAGCTGGAATATTTTGTTCGGGTGGCAGAGCTGGGCAGCTTCACACGCGCATCGATTGCGTTGGGAGTTGCCCAGCCGGCCTTAAGCCGTCAAATCCGGCTGTTGGAAGTTGAGCTTCGCCAAAACCTGCTAACACGCAATGGCCGTGGCGCGCTGCCAACTGAAGCGGGCGGCCTGCTTTTGGTGCATGGGCGCGGCATTTTGCACCAGGTTCAAATTGCGCGGGAAGCCCTGAGCGCCGTGCGCGGCACGCTTACCGGCCGCGTTTCGATTGGCTTGCCGCCAAGTTTGTCACGCTTGATCACTGTGCCTTTGACGCAGGCCTTCAAAGCCAGCCTGCCCGGCGCACAGCTGACGTTGACCGAGGGCTTTTCGATGCTGATGCTCGAGGGTTTGCGCACAGGCAACCTGGACATGGCGGTGCTGTACAACGCTGCGCCCTCGCCAGATATTGAAACCACCGCACTTCACTCAGAGGAGTTGGTTTTAATCTCAAAAAAAACCACTCCCCCTGCGCGGGGGGCAATCAGCTTGGTGGCTCTGGCTAAGCTACCGCTGATCTTGCCAAGCCGCCCAAATACATTTCGGATTTTGCTAGACGCTGAAATGAATGCGATTGGTGCGCAGCCCAAGGTCACGCTTGAAGTTGATGGGCTCAATGCAATTTTGAGCCTGGTCAAAGAAGGTTTGGGCCATGCCGTACTGCCCAGCTACACGCTGAGTAACTTTGACGACCGCGCCCACTTTATGTTGCGGCGAATCAAGTCACCACAAATTACCAGCGAACTAAGCCTTGTGCGCCCAGCACGCCGCCCAACCACGCACACGCAGAAAGTCGCGCTAGAAATAGTCAAAACGGTTGTCACGCACGCCGTGAACGCTTTTCACTGAAGGCACGCACTCGCAGCAGGGCAAAATACCTGCATGGCAGAACTTGATAACTTAGCAGCGTCCGGGCAACCGGCTCTCGCGTTTGCCCTTGCGGGCGTGATGGGCTGGCCAGTTGCGCATTCACGCTCCCCGCTGATCCACAACTATTGGCTCGAAAAATACGGCTTAACAGGTAGCTACGTGAAGTTGGCTGTGATGCCAGGCGCACTTGCAGTCGCCCTGCCTGGCCTGGCCGCGCTAGGCTTTAAGGGCTGCAACATAACCATTCCGCACAAGGTTGACGCGCTGAAACTGGTGCAGGTACTTGACGCCAATGCAGCGCGCGTGGGCGCTGTCAACACCGTTGTTGTGCTGCCTGATGGGCAACTCAAAGGCATGAACACCGACGGTTTTGGCTACGTTCAGAGCCTGGTCGATGCCAAAGCAGACTGGCGCGCCAACGAAGGGCCCATCACGGTACTGGGCGCTGGCGGTGCAGCGCGCGCGGTGGTACTGGCGCTGAAAGACCATGGCGCCAATGAAATTCGCCTGCTCAACCGCTCTTTGGCAAAAGCGCAGGCTATGGCAAGTGAATTTGGCGCGCCTGTTACCGCCCTGCCGTGGGAGCAACGCCACGATGCCCTTACCGACTGCGCGTTGCTGGTCAACACCACCAGCTTGGGCATGCACGACGCTGACGCGCTTGATTTGAATTTAGCCAAGCTGCCTTTAACTGCACTGGTGTCGGACATTATTTACGTGCCTTTGCAAACGCAGTTGTTGGCCCAAGCCAGTGCACGCGGCAACCTGACAGTCAATGGATTAGGCATGTTGCTAAATCAGGCGCGCCCTGCGTTTGAAGCCTGGTTTGGCGTGCTGCCAGACATTACGCCTGAGTTGAGGGCGTTGATTGAGGCTACGCTAACGACCAAATAGCTTAGGCGTGCAATGCAAATTGCAGCTTCAATTACTACTATATTTATAGCTTCTTGCGCCTATATTTATTGGGCTACAGACCTAAAACATTATAAATTCGCTTAAATCAGGCCCCTAGTGCTCCGACGGCAACATCATGGCTAGCCGCTCGCTTAAGCCGTCCGCACGGTCGGGGCCAGCAATTTCCTCGACGTTGGTGATGATTTCTCGGGCAATAACCAACATAGATTCCCGATCTTTCGCGGCGCGCAACTGGTCTCTCAGGCTGTTGGCCAATTCGGGCATTTTGCGCACGAACATCCGCTCAACGATGTCAAACAAAAACATGCGTGTGGTTGCCAGCGATCGCTTACCTTCAAAAGTATCAGACGATGAGGCCGCAGCTTTGCTGATGGTGTCCAGCCCGGCAAACGAAGACGGAGTGCTTGCAGTCAATGCTGCGGGAAGCGTGGCTGCCGACGAATTTGACCAAGCCACGGGAAGCGGCACAGGCCGCGATGCGGCAAAGTCCCTCAGTTTCGCTGCCGCCTGCTTGCTGAGTGATTCGGCCGGAACCAGATAACCGTCAGCTATCAGTTTTTGCACCATGCCCACATCGCCTTGAAGCAGCCAGACCAGTTCGTCCCGCGTGCGGATGCCGTCGGCCAAAAAAAGCGCAGAACGCTCTCGAACACTCAAACTTCGCTGCTTGGCGGACAGTTCGAGTTTTGCTTTTTCAGACTTCAGGAGGGGCATGAGATCTGCATCGCTTCGCTTGTATTTAAAAGTAAAGGATAGCCAGGCTGTATGACCCGTCGGTGACAACCCTAAAGACCCCGAATAAACACAGCCAGCCGGGCCGCAGTGATTATTTTTCTGTTATTTTTTCGTTACTTTTTGGCACCAGTCGTTGCGCACGATAGACAAAACCTTTGCCGCAACGCCATAATTTTCAGTTCTGTGACTACTGCTGCACGCAAACCGTCAACCGCTTGGGTCAAATTAGTTGATCAACATCCCACGTTTACAAAGATTTAGGACAACCACCAATGAATGAAATCAAAAAAGCCCGTAGGTTAATTCAGACCGATCCATTGGCACCAGCGGCAGTCATTCTTGCCAGCTTGGTTCGCGCTCTCGAATCTGAAGAGAAGTTTGACTTGGGTGACTTGTACCGCCTTAATTTTGACAACTTCAACCTCGCCATGGATATTTTGAAAGCATGGCGCCTTGACCGCTATTACTCTGGCAAAGCAAAGCTGCATGACTTGTCTGTGCAAGTTGGCGCGCTGAAAATGTAGGCAAAACGGCCATTTTTACACCAAATAGTGTTGTAGCCTAATAAATACAGGCGTAGGCAGCTACTTTTTTAATAGCATTTTGTACCATTGATTTTCTGCTTGGGGAAGTCGCCGGGGCACGCGCTTAAACTCACCGCGTGACACTTTTTAAAGATCTTGGTTTTTCCCCCGCCCTGCACCCCGCAATACTGAAGGCCGTTGGCGACGAAGGCTTCGTTGAAGCAACCGCCATTCAGTCTGCCGCCATACCTGCCATTCTGCAGGGCCGCGACGTACTGGCGTGCTCCCAAACCGGCTCAGGCAAAACAGCGGCGTTTGCGCTGCCGCTGCTGGCGCTGCTTGCACAGCGCGAGCCAAACACCCAACGCAAACGCAACGTAGCCGCCCTGGTCTTGGTGCCCACCCGCGAGCTGGCGGTGCAAGCAGGCGCTGTGTTGGCGGGCTTTGCCAAATACTTGCCGCAGCCCGTCAAAGTGGCAGTGGTGTTTGGCGGCGTATCGATTAACCCGCAAATGATGAACCTGCGCGGCGGTGCTGACATTGTGGTGGCCACGCCGGGCCGCTTGATTGACCTGGTGGAGCACA
>JANPDQ010000140.1:0-4104 GCA_031431575.1 Polaromonas sp. | reverse complement strand
GGCTATGTCTTCATCAATATTGAACAAATCAAAAATCGGCCGCTCGCCCGTGTACAGCTGCAACTTGTCTGCAGTTGCAGGCATGAATTCGGCCGCAAATTTTTTAAGTTTTTCAAACTGCTCGCGTGAATCAATCCGAATGGTTTGCGTTCCTTCAAACACCACGTCACGCAGCACCCGCTGCAGCAAGTTAAGGTCCTGATGCAAAACCGACGCGGGCGGTAATCGCAGCGCTGCGTCCTTTATTCGTGCCCAGGTTTTGCGCAGGTAGGCAATGTCTTCTTGCAGCTCCGCATCCAGCGCGTCTTCGCCGTTGGTTCGCAAAATAAAACCACCCCCTGCCGCCCCAGCCAAACTCACCACGCGCTGGCGAAGCTCTTCGCGCTGCTTTGGCGGTATCTTTTGGGACACGCCAACATGGTCGTCTTGCGGCAGAAAAACGAGCAGCCGCCCTGCAATGCTGATCTGCGCGGTCAATCGTGCGCCTTTGGTACCGATTGGGTCTTTAAGCACCTGCACCATCACGGCCTGGCCTTCAAATAACTGCTTTTCAATAGGCTGCGGGGGCGCGGCGGGCACGTCATCAGCATGGCGGCTGTTGATGCTGCTCATCAAGTCAGCCACATGCAGAAACGCCGCCTTATCTAGACCAATATCTACAAACGCGGACTGCATGCCCGGCAACACACGGGCTACCTTGCCCAAATACACGTTGCCAACCAGTCCGCGCTCTAACGAGCGTTCGACTTGTAGCTCTTGCAGCGCGCCGTGTTCAATCACGGCTACGCGGGTTTCTTGGGGAGACCAGTTGATCAGAATATCTTGTTGCATGGGGCCGCTATATTTTAAATTTGGCCGCTTGAAGCAGCAGCGCAGTTTCACGAATCGGCAAACCCATGATGCCACTGTAACTGCCGTCAATGCGCGTGATGTGCAGCGCCGCCCTGCCCTGCACTGCATAAGCGCCGGCCTTGCCCATCGGCTCGCCAGTGGCAACATAGACTTTGATTTGCGTATTTGTCATTTCCTCAAACGTCACTTTAGAGACGCTCAACGCCTGCAGGCGATTACTGCCAGCTTGTACTGCTACCCCAGTCAAAACGCGATGGGTACGCCCTGCAAGCTCCGTCAGCATGCGCTGTGCGTCTTTTGCGTTTTCAGGTTTGCCGTAGATCAAGCGCCCCAACGCCACCGTGGTGTCAGAACAAAGAATCGGTGCGACTGGCAGCTTTCTGCGCTTGAGCCTGGCCAATGCCGCGTCTAACTTTGCGCCTGTCACGCGCTGTACATACGCAGCCGGCGCTTCATTTTTCAGCACAACTTCCAGCGCTTCAGCGTCTTCACTCTCATCGGGCAGCAGCAATTCGTAACGCACGCCGAGCTGCTCCAGCAACTGTCTGCGTCTCGGGCTTTGCGAGGCCAGGTAAACAAAGCGACCCATTTCATTCACGATGGTAGGGGTGGTTAATAGTTACGCTCCACGCGCGGTAGAGCTGCTCAATCAGTAGCACCCGCGCAAAAGCGTGGGGCAGAGTCAAATCTGACAATCGCAAGCGCTCATGCGCCGCCTTTTTAAAGCCTGCATCCAAGCCATCGGGGCCGCCGATCACGATTGCCACGTCGTCGCCAGACAACTGCCAGGCTTTGAGCCGTTCAGCCAGCGCCAGAGTGGTGACGTTGTTGCCGCGCTCGTCCAGTGCCACGATGTGGGTTCCGCGTGGAATAGCCGCTTCAATGCGTGATTTTTCAGCCAGCAAAAGCGTGTCGAGTGTTTTGGAAGCGCGAGGCTCGGTCTTGACCGCTTTCAGCTCGACTTTGATCTCTGGTGGGAACCGTTTGGCGTAATCGTCGTAGGCCGTTTGCGCCCAATCGGGAACCTTCAGGCCAACTGCGACTATCGTCAACCTCATCTAGCGCGAGGTACGGCAGATTTAGCTGCCGGTTTTTTTACTGCGGGCTTTTTGACCGCAGACGAACGGGCTGCGGTTTTCGCTGCAGTCTTTGCTGCTGTCTTGGCTACAACTTTTTTTGCAGCAACTTTTTTGGCGACTGGCACCTTGACGACGGCGGTCTTGGCCGCTGGCTTGCGGGGCTTAACGACCGGCTCAGCTGCCGTTTCGGTTGCGTTGCGTTTTGCCGTCCAGTCGTTGGTTTTGCCAATTCGGCCAACGTAGCTTGAGTCAACCGTAGTAGTTGGGATGCGCACTGGCGCTTTGACGGCCGTTTTTGATTTGGCACCCGGCTTGGCGCGTACCCCAGGTTTGCTTGACTTTGCTGCTGCGCCCTTGGCTACAGGCTCTGGCTTGAGCTCAACTTTGGCCGCTTTGACCAACGGCGCAGGCGCACCCAGTTTGAGTTTGATGGGCTTGTCGCCCCAGAGTTCTTCTAAATGGTAGTACTGCCGTATGGTCGGCTGCATGATGTGCGCCACCGCAGCGCCGCAGTCCACAATGATCCACTCGCCGTTTTCTTCGCCTTCAATGCGCGGCTTGCCAAAGCCTGCATCGCGCACGGCGTCGCGCACGCTGGCGGCCAGTGCTTTGGTTTGGCGGTTTGATGTGCCTGAGGCAATGATGACGCGCTCAAACAGCGACGTGATGTGCTCGGTGTCGAAAACCACGATGTCTTGGCCCTTGACGTCTTCCAGCCCGTCAATGATGGCGCGCTGGAGTTTTTGCACGTCTTTCTTTTCTACGGCAGCGGACCTGACTGGTTTATTGACGGGTGTATTCATTCGGGGGTCTTCATTAAGTAAAACTGGTAGGGCTTGGTTGCCTGATAACTTGGTAGAGCTGATGCTGCGCAATATAACGCGCAACAGTTGCAGGGAGCAAGTCAGCGGTTGCCTGATTTTCGCCTAAGCTGCCGACTGACGCGCCCGCCAGCAGTTGGCGGATTTGCGTAGCACTCACGGCCATTTCGGGCATAGGCAACTCAAGAAAACGGTCTCGGCACCCATTATAAGCATCAAATTGATCTCTAGCCCAATTAATACGGGCGCGAGCAGCTACACATATTATAGCGATCTTAAGTATTGCTTGCCACTGGTGCCACTGGCGAAATGCTGCAAACTGGTCTGCGCCCATGATGAGATAAAGCTGCGCGCCAGGGTTTTCAGTCTGCAATGCCAGCAACGTATCAATGGTAAACGTCGGCCCAGCACGCTCGATTTCGCGGTCATCGACCACCACGCCGGCTTCTGCGCCAAACGCCAGTTGGGTCATGGCCAGGCGATGCTCAGCGGCACTCAGGGTTCTGGCTTTGTGCCAGGCTCTGCCTGTTGGAATGATGTGCAGCGTGTCCAGCTCCAGCGCTTTGATTGCAACTTGCGCCAAAGCAATGTGCGCGTGGTGCGGCGGATCAAACGCGCCGCCGAAGACGCCGATTCTTTGTTGCTTTTGGGTCAAACCCAATCCCGTCGGGGCAAAAATTCTTTGGTTAAGCGCTCTTCATGCGAGCCCGGCTCCACCGGCCGCTGGTACGCCCAGCTGGCCAACGGCGGCATGCTCATCAAAATCGATTCGGTACGGCCACCCGACTGCAAGCCAAAATGCGTACCCCTGTCCCACACCAAGTTGAACTCCACATACCGGCCACGCCGATTTAATTGAAACTCCCGCTCTCGCTCGCCGTATGGCGTGTCTTTGCGTTTTTCAACAATTGGCAAATAGGCTTTGGTCAGTGCGTCCGCCACGCTTTGCATCATGGCAAAGCTGCGCTGTGGCCCCAGCTCCTGAAAATCGTCAAAAAACACGCCGCCAATGCCGCGTTGTTCGTCACGGTGCTTTAAATAAAAATACTCGTCGCACCATTTTTTAAAGCGCGGGTACTTGTCGTCGCCAAAGGCGCTGAGTGCGTCTTTGCAGGTTTGGTGGAAATGCACCGCATCTTCTTCAAAGCCGTAGTACGGCGTCAAGTCCATGCCGCCGCCAAACCAGCACACCGCCGCACTGCCGTCTACCGGGGTAGCAGCCAGCATGCGCACATTCATGTGCACGGTTGGCACGTACGGGTTGCGCGGGTGAAACACCAGCGACACACCCATTGCCTCAAACGGTGCGCCGACCAGTTCAGGCCGATGCTGCGTGGCCGAAGGCGGCAGCT
>JANPDQ010000139.1:0-2193 GCA_031431575.1 Polaromonas sp. | reverse complement strand
AGCGGGCAACTGCGGGCTGTGCTGAGCGATTGGGTCGATTCGCCCGTGGTGGCGATTCACGCGGTCATGCTGCAAGAGCGCCACCGCAGCCCCAAGGTGCGCGCTTGCATCGATTTTTTTGCGCAATGGATGCAGGGCTACAGCGTGCAGTCACAGTCGCAGCTGTGATGGAAGCGTCGCCCGCCAAAGAGCACAGTGTTGTGTCAGGTCGGGCTGCACCAGCATGTGGCAATTGTTTAAGCCAGTGCGTGCAGGCCAACCCGGTTGCCGTCCAAGTCGGTGATGTGAGCGAAAAAGCCCATGCCAGGTGGCAGGGCCTGGCGTGGCAGGGCGATTTCCCCGCCTGCTTTTGTCACTCGCGCCATTGCATCATCAAGCGATGGCGACGCATCGAGATAGACCAACGTGCCGCCAGCGCCAGGCTGGGGTGCCGTCGGCCCGCACAGCAAAGCGCCACCCACACCGTCAGCTGCTGCATCGTAGCCAAACACCGCGCCTTGCGACGGACCCATCGGTTCAAGTTGTAATTTGCAGCTAAGTACTGCCTCGTAAAAAGCAGTGGCACGGGGCAAGTCTGCTGTGCCGATTTCAAACCAAGTGATAGCGTTTTTCATGAAAGACTCCTGGGTAGTTGTTGGAGCCTTGATCATGCTGGGGGGCTACTGACAGCGTGGTGTCAGTAGGGTGAAGACGCTTTTTTTCTCGCGCTACCATTTCACAGACTGAACCACCCGACGATTAAACGCTATGCATGAATCTTTACAACCAGAAGCTATCGTTGCACGCCAGCTTGATACCTACAACGCCAGAGATATTGATGCTTGGCTGGCAACCTATGCCAACAACGCAGTGCAGTGTGAACTTGCAGGCAAAGTCCTGGCCACTGGGCATGACGAAATTCGGATGCGGGCTATTCCACGCTTTAGCGAGCCAAATTTGCATGCGACGCTTTTGAAACGGTGTGTGATGGGTAAGGTGGTGATCGACCACGAAATAGTGACTCGCACTTTTCCGGAAGGCCCCGGTACTGTTGAACTAGTGTGCGCGTATGTTGTCGAGAACGGACTGATTCAGACTGCCTCGTTTTCGTTTGGCAAACCGGTCATGCAGTAACTCACCACGAATTTAATCGTTCAATGCTTCATCCAACACTTCAACCCAGTGCCGCACCGGCGTAGCGGTGCCGCTTTGCAAATGCGTGATGCAGCCGATGTTGGCTGACACGATGACTTCGGGCTTCATATCTTGCAAATTTCCGAGCTTGCGGTCGCGCAGCTCATACGCGATTTTGGGTTGCAGTACCGAATAAGTGCCAGCCGAGCCGCAGCACAAATGCGCTTCACAGCTTGCGGTTTTAACGTTGAAACCCAAAGCGCCCAAGTGCTTTTCGACCCCGCCGCGCAGTTGCTGGCCGTGCTGCAGCGTGCAGGGTGGGTGAAAGGCTATTTGGCCTGATTTGGCAGCGACTTTTGGGCGCAGTGTTTCAACCAGGTCGGGAAGCAGCTCGCTCAAGTCGCGCGTCAACGCGCTGATGCGTTCCGCTTTGGCGGCGTACTGCGCGTCACCTGCCAAAATATGGCCATATTCCTTCACAGTGACACCGCAGCCGGAGGCGTTCATGACAATCGCCTCAATACCCGCCTGTTGTTTGCCGCTTTCAATATGCGGCCACCACGCATCAATGTTGCGGCGCATTTCTGCCTTGCCGCCGTCCTGGTCGTTCAAGTGAAACTTCACTGCGCCGCAGCATCCGGCTTTTTTGGCTGTGACCACTTCAATGCCTGCAGCGTCCAGCACGCGGGCCGTGGCGGAATTGATGTTGGGCATCATCGCGGGCTGTACGCAGCCTTCCAGCATCAGCACCTTGCGTGCGTGGGTGCGCATTGGCCGTACGCCAGCTGATTGCTTGGCGGGCACCTTGTTTTTAAGCGAGGCGGGCAGCAAGCCGCGCACCGCCTGGCCCATTGCCATGGCGGGTTTGAACAGCGGTGACGGCAGACCTTCTTTTAGTGCCCAGCGCACGGCTTTGTCGGCTGCGGTGCGGGGCACGCGTTCATCAACCAGCTTGCGGCCAATGTCGATCAGGTGGCCGTACTCGACGCCGCTGGGGCAGGTGGTTTCGCAGTTGCGGCAGGTCAGGCAGCGGTCCAGGTGCAGCTGGGTTTTGCGGGTTGGCGCTTGCCCTTCAAGCAC
>JANPDQ010000138.1:0-4320 GCA_031431575.1 Polaromonas sp. | reverse complement strand
CAATCAGGGTATGACTTTAACTGTACCTTCGAGCGAAACGCCGCTTTTCCAGGACGGGTTTTTGGGTATTGTGATGCTGGACACGCAATTCCCACGGCCGCCCGGAGATGTCGGTCACCCCGACGCATTTGGCGTACCCACGCAACGCTGCATTGTGAAAGGCGCATGGCCTGAAAAGATTGTGCAGTCCGCCGCTGGCCTGCGAGCGGGGAGGGTGGTCACGCCCATTGTTCAACTGGTGCGCCGCCTGGAGCAAGACGGGGCAAAAGCCATCACCACCAGTTGTGGCTTTTTGGTGCTGCTGCAAAAAGAGTTGCAGGCTGCGGTAAAAGTGCCGGTCATCACGTCCAGTCTTTTGCAGTTGCCCGGGTTGCTTGCGCTGCACGCACAGGTCGGCGTGCTGACCATCAGTGCCAGCAAGCTGGGCAGTGCGCACCTGCGGGCAGCGGGCGTGCCGCGCGAACGCCTTGCGGATGTGGTGGTGCAGGGGATCGACGCCAAAGGCGAATTCGCCATGTCGATTTTGGGCAACCGCAGCACCATGGACTTGGGCAAAGCGGGCGCTGAAGTAGTGGCTGCTGCCGTCGCGCTGAAAACCCGAAATCCGCAGCTGCAATGGGTGGTGCTTGAATGCACCAACATGCCGCCATACCGTTCGGCTATTGAGGCGGCTTGCGGACTAAAAACCTTCGCGTTGATGGATGACGAAAGGTTGACACGCCCTTGGCGCATCAACCCACCAACAGAATCGGCCTAGATTACTTTTTGCCTGCCGCTGCATTGAAGGTGCTGACAATTTCCTGGCCTTCACTGCCAGCTTTTTTCTGCCAATCGGCCAGCATGATGGTGCCGACCTGCTTCATGTCGCTGACCAGCTTGGCCGGTGGCGTCAAGATGTTCATGCCTTTTTCAGCCAGCGCTTTTTTGTACCAGTCATTTTTTTCTTCGCTTAACTTCCATCCGCGCACTTCTGCGTCTGCGGCAGCTTTGGTCAACGCTGCCTGCGTGGCTGCATCTAGCGCGTCAAAAGCTTTCTTGTTGACGATGATGGCGTTTTTCGGCAACCAGGCCTGGGTGTCGTACCAGTACTTGATGCTTTCGTACGTTTTGGAGTCGTAGCCGGTGGAGCCTGAACTCATGTAGCTTTCAACCACGCCCGTTGCCAGTGCTTGCGACAACTCAGCGGCTTGAATCGTGACTGGCTGCGCGCCAATCAGCTCGGCAATTTTGGCGGTAGCGGGGCTGTAAGCGCGCCACTTGATGCCGCGCAAGTCAGCAACCGACGCCAATGGCTTCTTGCTGTAAATGCCTTGCGGTGGCCAGGCCACGGTGTACATCAGCTTCATGCCTTGCGCATCCAGCAGTTTGCTGAGTGCTGGCTTTTGAGCCGCGTAAAGCTTTTTGGAATCAGCATAAGACGATGCCAAAAACGGAATGCCATCGGCGCCGTAAATCGGGTTTTCGTTTTCAAAGTTCACCAGCAGCACTTCACCAATTTGCGCTTGGCCACCTTGCACGGCACGTTTGATTTCATTGGCTTTGAAAAGTGATGCGTTGGCATGCACCGTAATTTTCAGTTTGCCAGCGGTGGCCTTGTCTACATCAGCAGCAAACTGCACCAGATTTTCAGTGTGGAAATTAGTCGCTGGGTAGGCGGCGGGCAAGTCCCACTTGGTTTGCGCGAAGGCCGATGTGCCGAACGTCAATGCGGCTGCAATCAGGGTGAGCTTGAATTTCATGGGAACTCCAGGGCGGGGTTGTAAAAAGGTTTATCGTAGACGCAAATATTGCGCCAGGGCTACCGGAAATACCCCAGACCAGCGCCCGTACAGCCCACCTCGAACCACTGCCATGAACCTGCGTTTTGTTGAAGCCTTCTACTGGGTTGCCTCCCTAAAAAGCATCTCGCGTGCGGCTGAAAAGCTGTTCTTGACGCAATCGGCCATGTCCAGCCGTATTTCTACGCTCGAAGAAGAGCTGGGCGTGCTGCTGCTTGACCGTGGCGATAAACAATTCAAGCTGACTACTGCAGGCGCGCGATTTTTGGTCTACGCCGACAAACTGCTGGCGCTGCAGCGCGAGGTCAAATCTGAAATGGGCTCAACCCAACAAATGGCCGTGTCGATGCGCATCGGCGCGATTGAATCGGTGCTGCATTCCTGGTTAATACCGTGGCTCGAAAAATTACGCTCTGATCACCCCGGCCTGGAGCTGGAACTGACGGTAGAGACCACGCCAATTTTGATGGACCTGGTACAGCGCGGAACGCTGGACGTGGTGTTTGCCGCGCTGCCTGCTGCCAGTACTGGCGTGCGCAACCACACGCTGCCGCCGATGGACATGGCGTTTGTCGGCAACCCGCTACTGCACAAGAAAAGAAATTACCAGCTGGCGGAGCTGGCCGACATGGAGTTGTTGACCTTTCAAAAAGGCTCCCAGCCCCACGTTACGCTGCTGGATTTGTTCAAGCGGCATCGCTTAGAGCCCAAAAAGGTGCATGCAATTTCATCCATCTCGGCTATGGTGCAACTGGTGCAGGGCGGCTTTGGTGTAGCGCTTTTACCGCGTGCTGCAGTGGCGCGGCTCGGGGGCTTTGCCAAGCTGAAACCGTTGGCAGTTGATGCCAAAGTGCAGTCGCTACCCATCCATGCCAGCTACCGGATTGACCCAACCTCTAGCAGCGTCGAAGTGGTGGTGCAGTCGGCTTTGGACTTCACGGGGACTGCTAAAGACACAAAAAATGCACCAAAAAAGACAGTTAAAGGTAAACCCTAATTTACATTGTTGCATCGAAAAAATCGATGCTTCTAGCGAAATATTTTGAATTTGCATAAGGTTTGCAGCACTCCCACAATCCGCCTATCAGTCAGAAGCGTCATGCCAATGACACACAACCGGAGAGTCTTGGTGAGTGCAGTTTCCTCTATCGAAAAGTCAGTGCAGGCCCGAGCAGCCATCCGCAGCGGCGAATTCACGGGCCACACCAGCGGCCTGGCCGAAGGCCATGTGCAAGGCAATATGGTTATCTTGCCTGAACTGTTAGCGAATGATTTTTTGCGCTACTGCCAACGCAACCCCAAGCCCTGCCCACTGCTGGCCGTGAGCGAGCCCGGCGAGGCGCTGCTACCAAGCCTGGGTGCACACATCGACATTCGCACCGACGTGCCACGCTACCGCGTCTGGCGTGATGGCGTTTTGGTTGACCAGCCGACGGACATCAACGACTTGTGGCGGGATGACCTGGTCACGTTTGTGATTGGCTGCTCGTTTTCATTTGAAGAAGCATTGCTGGAAGCTGGCATACCGCTGCGCCACATTGCCCAAAACCGCAACGTGGCCATGTACCGCAGCAACATCGCCACCGCGCCTGCCGGTGTCTTCAACGGCCCGATGGTAGTGTCGATGCGGCCACTCAAAGCAGCGGACGCTATTCGCGCGATTCAAATCACTTCACGCTTCCCGAACGTGCATGGCGCGCCAGTACATATTGGTAACCCGGCATTGATCGGCATAACCGACTTGGCCAAGCCTGATTACGGCGACGCAGTTGATGTGTTGCCTGACGAAATTCCCGTGTTCTGGGCCTGCGGCGTGACACCGCAAGCAGCGATTACCCAGGCGCGCCCCGAGTTCTGCATCACCCACGCGCCGGGGGCAATGCTGATCACTGATTTGTTAAACCACCACCTGGCTATCTAGCCTTTTTTAAAACGGAGCTATCGATGAAAAAACTGCTAATTTCACTTGCTGCCATGACCGCAATGGGCATGAGCTACGCACAAACCAAATGGGACCTGCCTTCTGGCTACGGTGCCAACACTTTTCAGGTACAAAACCTGACGCAGTTCGCAACAGATGTCGACAAAGCCACTGCGGGCAAACTCAAAATCACTGTACACCCCAATGCGTCGCTGTTTAAAGCGAATGAAATCAAGCGCGCGGTGCAGTCTGGTCAAACTCAGGCAGGCGAATTTATTTTGTCGCTGTTTTCCAATGAAGCACCGGTGTTTGGCGTGGACTCCATCCCCTTCCTGGCTACCAGCTACGCAGATTCGAAACGGCTTGACACTGCATCGCGCGAGCTGCTGACCAAAACGCTGGCCGCTCAAGGCATCAAGCTGCTGTACACCGTGCCATGGCCACCGCAAAGCCTGTATTCGAAAAAAGCGGTGGCAACACTGGCTGACTTGAAGGGCACCAAAATGCGCGCCTACAACCCAGCCACCTCATTCATTGCGACGTCAGTGGGTGCGCAACCCGTGACGATTCAATTGGCTGAACTCCCAGCCGCTTTGGCCACGGGCGGTGCTGATAATTTCT
>JANPDQ010000137.1:0-24698 GCA_031431575.1 Polaromonas sp. | reverse complement strand
GTGGCTGGCGGTACCGTAGCCCTTGTGCCCAGCAAAGCCGTACTGCGGGTACTGCAAGTCCACTTCAGCACACCAGCGGTCACGGTGCACTTTTGCCAAAATCGACGCTGCTGAAATCGCCGGAATCAACACGTCGCCTTTGACGATCGCCTCGGCCAAAATATGAATCACCGGCAAACGGTTGCCGTCGACCAGCACTTTGTTGGGCTTCAAACGCAACCCCTCAACCGCACGCCTCATGGCCAGCATGGTGGCCTGCAGGATGTTCAGCTCGTCAATCTCTGCAACCGTAGCCTGCGCAATTGAACAGCACAGGGCCTTGGCGAGTATTTCGTCGTAAAGCTTTTCTCGGCGTAGCGCAGTGAGTTTTTTGGAGTCGGCAAGGCCTTTGATGGGCTTTAAGTCATTCAGAATAACTGCAGCGGCAACCACCGGGCCCATCAGCGGCCCACGACCGGCTTCGTCTACACCGGCAACGAGGCCAACGGCATCCCAGGCCAGCGGGGCTTGCTCAAGCTTCAAGAATTTTTTGGATCGCATCGGTTGCCAATTTGGAGGTGTCACGCTGCAACTCGCTGTGTAAAGCGGTAAAGCGCTGTTCAAGTGCCTGTATTTTGGCAGGCGCCGATGTTTTGGCGTCGAGCCAGCCCAAAACAGCTGTGGCCAATGCTTCGGGCGTCGCAGCATTTTGAATCAGCTCGGGGACCACAAAATCCTGGCACAAAATGTTTGGTAGGCCAACCCACGGCTGCAGCTTTTTGCGTTTGGTGATTTGCCAGGACAGCCAGTGCATGTTGTAGGCAATCACCATTGGACGCTTGAACAGCGCAGCTTCCAGCGTGGCGGTGCCACTGGCAATCAGCGTCATGTCGCACGCGGCAAGCGCTTGGTGAGACTGCCCATCAGTGAACTGCACAGCGCTGTGCACGCCCGCCTGCACCGCCAACTGCTCAATGTGCCCACGCAGCACAGGGATGCAAGGTACTATGAATTTAATAGCTGGTTGCGCCCGTAATATATGCGCTACAGCCTTAAAAAACCTTAAACCGAGGTACTGAATCTCTGAAGCCCTGCTGCCCGGCAGAATAGCCACCACCGTGTCTTCATCACGCAAACCCAGCCGCGCCCGCGCGCCAGCACGGTCAATTTGCATCGGGATAACGCTGGCCAACGGGTGACCCACGTACGTCGAAGCAATACCGTGCTTTGCCAGCAGCGCCGGCTCAAACGGAAAAATACACAGCACATGGTCAATGCTGCGCTTGATTTTTTCAAGCCGCTCCGCGCGCCAGGCCCATACCGACGGGCAGACGAAGTGAACGGTTTTGATGCCGCGTAGCTTTAACGCGGCTTCCAGGTCAAGGTTGAAGTCAGGCGCATCCACACCTATAAATATGTCGGGCTGGTCTGCCAGCAGCCGCGTCTTGAGTTGACTGCGAATACCGACAATTTCGCGGTAGTGGCGCAGTACTTCTACATAGCCGCGCACCGCGAGTTTTTCGCTTGGCCACCACGCCTTAAAGCCCTGCTTTGCCATCTGCTGGCCACCAATGCCGAATGGTTGCAGGCCTGGCCAGCGCGACTTCAAACCATCGATTAACAGGGCGGCTAACAAGTCGCCAGAGGTTTCCCCAGCCACCATAGCCACACGAATGGAGCCCCTCACGTTTGCCACTGCGTGTGTTGCACTGCCCCCCATGGGGTCGAGTCTTCCTGGGGGCGGCCCGTCGGAAAACCGCGGCGCTTCATGCATGTGCCGCTACCGAACAATACCGCGCTGGGGCAGCGTTTGCTCTAAAAAAGAATGCATCAAATCTACATCTAGCGATGCCGCTGGGTACTTCACTGCTAAAGCGGCGATTTGTACTTGCGCTTGCGCAAGCGTTAAATCTTCGCGGTACAAAGCCTTATGCATGGCCTTAACAGCTGCGATACGTTCGGGTGAAAAGCCCCGTCTGCGCAAGCCTTCGTAGTTCATCGATCTGGCTGCTGCAGGCTGGCCTTGGGCCATCACAAACGGAGGCAGGTCAGCAAACAGCAGCGAACACATTGCCGTCATGCTGTGCGCGCCCAAGCGCACAAACTGGTGAACCACCGTAAAACCGCCTAATATCACCCAGTCACCAACATGCACATGACCTGCCAACTGAGAGTTATTGGCAAAAATAGTTTGGTTGCCCACTTGGCAATCGTGCGCCAAATGCACGTGAGCCATTAACCAGTTGTCGTCGCCCACGCGGGTTATGCCAGTGCCACCTGGCGAGCCGATATTGAAGGTGCAAAACTCACGAATCGTATTGCGGTCGCCAATGATGAGCTGGCACGGCTCGCCAGCGTATTTTTTGTCCTGAGGAACTGCACCGAGTGAGGTGAACTGAAATATGCGGTTGTCGCTGCCAATCGTGGTGTGGCCTTCAATCACGCAATGTGGCCCCACCGTGGTACCTGCACCTATGGTGACGTTCGGCCCAATCACGGAGTACGGCCCGACCGTGACAGAGCCGTGCAGCTCGGCCTGCGGGTCAATGATGGCGGTTGGATGTATTCCCATGCCTGGCGCTTAAGCAATCGTGCGCATGGTGCACATCAGCTCGGCCTCGCACGCAATTGCTTCACCAACGCGGGTGATGCCTTTGAACTTGAAAATGCCAGCTTTCATGCGCTCAAGAGTTACGTCCATGATCAGCTGATCTCCCGGCTCGACTGGCCTTTTAAAGCGGGCCGAATCAATACCCGCAAAGTAATAAACCGTCTTGTCATCAGGAGCTTGCCCCAACATGTCAAACGCCAAAAGCGCTGCGGCTTGTGCCATCGCCTCAAGCATCAACACACCCGGCATGACTGGACGGTGCGGAAAATGGCCGACAAAAAAAGGCTCATTGATGGTCACATTTTTAAGGGCTTTGATGCGTTTGCCTTTTTCAATCTCCAGCACGCGATCTACCATCAAAAAAGGATAGCGGTGCGGCAGCTGCTTGAGAATTTGGTGAATGTCCATCATGATTTTTCGTTAGTTCTTTGTTTTATTTTTGCGTAACTGCAGCGCTAAATCGCGCTTGCACTTTTCAGTGATTCTTCAGTGCTTTTTCAAGCTGCTTTATTCGGTCTCGCAATGCGTGAAGTTGCTTTGCGGTAGCCGCATTCTTTTCCCACGAGGTATTGTCGTCAATCGGGAAAAAGCCGGTGTAGTTGCCCGCCTTGGCAATTGAACGTGTTACCACCGACGCTGCTGAAATATGCACATGGTCGGCCAGTCTCAGGTGGCCCAGCACCACTGCGCCGCCGCCAATTGTGCAGTGCGCGCCAATCACCGCGCTGCCGGCAACACCAACGCAGCCCGCCATGGCCGTGTGCGCACCAATGCGCACGTTGTGGCCTATTTGAATCAGGTTGTCGAGCTTGACGCCGTCTTCAATCACCGTGTCAATCAGCGCACCACGGTCAATGCAGGTGTTCGCACCAATTTCAACGTCATTGCCGATACGCACTGCACCTAACTGCTCAATTTTTACCCACTGACCGTTGTGCGGCGCAAAACCAAAGCCGTCTGAGCCGATCACCGCGCCGGAGTGGACGATGCAGCGCTCGCCTATGGTGCAGCCAGCAACCAGCGTGACCCGCGGTGACAGCAGCGTGTTTGCGCCTACCGAAGCACCGTCTCCCAGCACGCAGTGCTCGGAGATGTGCGCACCCTCAGCGACAACCACACCTGCTCCAACCACCGCAAACGCACTGACTCGGGCGCTTGCGGCCACCGTTGCCGTCGGGTCAATAAATGACGTTGGATGCACCAGCGGGCCTGTTAGTGCAGTTGCGTGGTGCGCCTTCCAGAACTGCGTGACATGCGCGAAGTACAGGTAAGGATCGTCGACAACGATACAAATACCTCGCTTGGCGGCCTCTTGCTCTGCAGCGGGTGAAACCACTACGCACGCAGCTTTTGAATAAGCCAGCTTGTTTAAATATTTGGGGTGGCTGAGAAATGAGAGCTCATGTTCACCAGCCCCTTCCAGCGGTGCCAGCCGGTCTATGCGGATTTCGCCATCACCGACCAGTCGGGCGCCGAATGTGCGCGACAGAGCATTGACTATTTCTTTGAGTTTGAGCGTCATAAGGCACTCAGGACGGCGTGGCCGCCAGCGATACGGACTTTACTTTGCGCCCGCTGCATTCAATGACTTGAGCACTTTGTCAGTAATGTCGTGCTTGGGGTTGACGTAAACCGCCTCTTGAACAATCAAGTCGTATTTTTCAGCTTCTGCTAGCGACTTCACCACCCGGTTCGCCCGCTCAATGACTTGCTGCAGCTCTTCATTTTTGCGGTTGGTCAGGTCTTCCTGAAACTCGCGCCGCTTGCGCTGAAAATCGCGTTCCTGGTCGGCCAGTTGTTTTTGCCGTGTCACGCGCTGGCTCTCTGCGAGGGTCGGCGCTTCGCGCTCGAACTTGTCCGCTGCGCCCTTTAGTTGCGCTCCAATGTCATTGATTTCCTTTTCACGCTTGCCAAACTCTTGTTCGAGCTTTGCTTGCGCAGTCTTTGCCGAGTTCGCTTCCCTGAAGATTCTGTCGAGGTTGACAATGCCAACCTTGAACTCTTGGGCACTTGCGACTGTGCCTGCTGCGGCCAGCAAAAAAGCCAGAACGAATTTAGTTGAAATTTTGAGCATTAGAAAGACGTGCCGATCTGAAATTGGAATCGTTCTATTTTATCCCCTTCTTTTTTACGCAGCGGATTGGCGAGCGCAAAACGAAGCGGTCCTACAGGCGACAACCAGCTTATACCAATGCCGTAAGACGAACGGAGTTCTTTGATGCTGTACTTCTGGTTTTCGCCAAACACATTTCCCATGTCAAAAAACGCGTAAGTGCGCAAAGTTCGGTCATTTCCCGTGCCGGGAAACGGTGCAATCAGCTCGGCATTGAACGTTAGCTTTTTAGGGCCGCCCAGGGCAAGCCCGCCGGAATCACGTGGCCCCAAGGAGCCCTGCTCGAATCCTCGAACTGACCCGAGTCCACCAGAAGATGCGTTTTTGAAGACCGAAAACGGTTTTCCGCCAAGACCTTTGCCCCAGCCCAGCTCGGCGTTCAAAGCGATAGTGAACTGCTTGTTGAGGGGAATGTATTCTTGCCGCTGCAGCGTCGCCTTCAAGTATTTGGCATTTCCGGCAACACCCCACTCGCCATAGGCGCGCTGGTATCGGCCCGTTGTGGGAACAATAGAGCTGTCACGGCTGTCCCGAACCCAACCGACCGTAAGCGGCAGCGAGGTGGTTGTTAAACCGAACAAGTCGGAGTAGTCCTTATAGGTCGTAGGCAGCGGATTCGCGCCGGGCTTGATGGTAAGGCGCTCGACGCCAGCTCCAAAATACACAGTGTCAATTTCATTGAATGGCACGCCGAACCTGACGCTGGCACCACTCGTTCGCAAGCCGTAATCACCGCCCTGCCCGTCAAGCGGACGGCTGGTACGAAGGTAAACATCAAGCGCCCGAGATATGCCGTCAGGAGTGAAATAAGGGTCTACCGTACTCAACACCAGCGACCGATTGACCTTGCTGGTGTTGACTTCAAGACCCAGATAGTTACCGGTTCCAAAAATGTTCTCTTGCTTGACTCCAAAGCTCAAAGAGAGTTTGTCGGCGCTGGAAAAGCCAGCGCCGAGCTGCAAATTACCGGTGGGCTTTTCAACCACCGTCACGGCGAGGTCAACCTGATCGACCGTACCAGCTACTTCTTGCGTGTCAACATTGACATCGGTGAAAAATCCCAACCGGTCAGTGCGATCGCGAGACAGCTTGATTTTGTCGCCGTCATACCATGATGATTCGAACTGGCGAAACTCCCTGCGCACAACCTCATCGCGAGTACGTGTATTGCCGCCGATACTGATGCGACGCACATACGCACGGCGCGCTGGCTCAGCTTGAATAACGAAGGCCACTTGGTTGTTTGCACGGTCAATTTCTGGCACGACCTCAACTTTTGCAAAAGCAAATCCGAATGTGCCGAAGTAATCTGTGATGGCCTTGCTCGTCTGGGCTACTGAGTCTGCGTTGTAGGCTTGGCCCGGCTTGATGGTCACAAGCGACTTGAACTCGTCATCACGATTCAGAAAGTTGCCCTCCAGCGTGATGCCAGAGACCACAAAACGCTCACCTTCGGAAAGGTTCAGGGTAATGCTCACGTCTTGTTTGTCGGGCGATATCGCGACCTGGGTCGAGTCAATTTTGAATTCCAGGTAGCCACGCGTCAAATAGTAAGAGCGCATGGACTCAATGTCGGCGTTGAGCTTGGCGCGTGAATAGCGATCAGATTTGGTATACCAGCTCATCCAGCCGCCGGTGTCCAGGTCAAACAGGCCGCGCAAGGTGGACTCGCTGAACGCCTTGTTCCCGACAATACGAATCTCTTTGATCTTCGCGGTGTCGCCTTCAACCACATTGAATGACAAATTCACACGATTGCGCTCAATCGGCGTGACAGTGGTCAAAATTTCGGCGCTATACATACTGCGGTTGATGTACTGGCGCTTGAGCTCTTGTTCGGCTTTGTCGGCCAGCGCTTTGTCAAAGGCCTGGCCTTCGGAAAGCCCAATCTCACGCAGCGCTTTCTTTAAGGCGTCCTTGTCAAACTCTTTAATGCCAACGAAACTCACATCGGAAACCGTTGGGCGCTCTTCTACTATGACGATCAACACATCGCCATTGACCTCCAAGCGCACGTCCTTGAACAAGCCCAGACCGAACAAGGCCCGGATGGCGGTTGAGCCTTTGTCGTCGTTGTATGTTTCACCAATGCGAAACGGCAACGACGCAAAGACGGTGCCTGGCTCAATGCGCTGCAAACCTTCGACGCGGATGTCGCGCACAGTAAAAGGATCCACTGCAAAAGCCGACTGAGCCATGCACAAGGTAACAACAACGGCGCACACCGCATGGAGTCGAAATCTATTGAATTTTTTTTGCATTGGTTTGCGTTTTTTACGTTGTTTTGCTTTGGTCTACGTTGGTCTGTAGCGGCTCATGATTCAGGAAATTTCGGAAACGCAAATGGGCATGTTTAAAAGCATGTCCGCGCACCAAGTGAGAGTTTATAGACCAACCAGAAGTCGGCTGACATCGTTAAAAAGTGCGACCGACATCATGGCAAGCAGCGCTGCTACGCCGCCGCGTTGCAACATCTCCATTGAGCCGGTAGATACTGGCTTGCCAGTCACACCCTCCCAAAGATAATACATCAGGTGTCCACCGTCCAATACCGGCAGCGGTAGCAGGTTCAGTACACCCAAACTGACGCTGATAGCGGCCAAGAAAAGCAAATAAGCACTCAACCCAAGACTCGCTGATTTGCCTGCGTAGTCAGCAATCGTCAACGGGCCGCTAAGGTTTTTCAGCGATGCCTGCCCAATCAACATCTTTCCCATCATCTTGAGCGTTAATACAGAAGAGTCCCAGGTTTTAAGTACGCCTTGCCACAGCCCAACGAAGACGCCATAGCGCACAGTTACAAACGCAGGCGCACCGCCAACCGCTGCATCAATTCGAGGTACACCTAACTTGCCATCAACAGCCATGCGCGGCGTGACCTGAACATCAATGGTTTTGCCCGCCCGAAGTACCTGCCAGTTTTGAGGCGCAGCGCTTGCAGAGCTGGACGCGGGAGCTGCAGGGTTGCGAATGGCGAATCGCAATTGCTGGCCATCCACAATTTTTGTAGCGCCAACTTGCAGCACCACGTCACCGGCCTGCAGGCCAGCTTTGTCGGCCGGACCACCGACCAGAAGGTTGCTCAAAACAGGCTCCGTCCACGGACCGATAATTCCGATGCGTCTGAACATCTGCGCGTCGACTTCGTTCACGTCAAAATTTTGAAAGTTCAAAACTACTTCACGTAGTGGCGCATCAGCAGAACTTTGCGCGTTTTTCGGCACGATTGAGCCATCGGTAACGGCCAGGCGCACGTTGCGGCCATTGAGCGCACCCTGCATCAGGCGCCAGCGTAGGTCTTCAAACGATTGCACCGGCTCAAGAGACTCGCCATCAAAGCTTGCGCTTTGCACCAATTCCTGACCGCGAAGGCCCGCGCGCTCTGCAACTGAGCCGGCTGTAGGACTTGCCAATACGGCCTTTGGCTCCTGCAGACCATACCAATTTAAGGCGCTGTAAATAAAAATCGCCAGCAGCAAATTGGCAATCGGCCCAGCGGCAACCACAGCGGCGCGAGACTTCAGCGGCTGGTTGTTAAAAGCCAAGTGCCGCTCTGCAGCATCCACCGGGCCTTCGCGCTCGTCGAGCATTTTGACGAATCCTCCCAGCGGCAGCAGGCCAATGGAAAACTCGGTTGGCTTGCCTTTCAAGCGCCACGTGTAAATAGGTTTGCCAAAACCAATTGAAAACTTGAGCACCTTGATGCCGCACGCCACCGCCACGCGGTAATGGCCATACTCGTGAATGGCAATCAGCGCGCCCAGTGCGACTAAAAAAGCGATAACGGTTGTCATGTCAAATCTCCTTCTGCCGCGCAAAATCGGCGGCCATTGCTCGCGCTTGTCCATCAATAGCCAGCAGGTCATTGATGCCGCTGACCTGGGATATGGCCACACGGTCTAAAGTTGCACGGTTCACACTGTAAATCTGATCGAACCGGATCTTTTTCGCCAGAAAGGCAGCGACGGCGATTTCATTGGCGGCGTTCAAAACAGCAGTTGTACCAACCGGCGCTGCCAGTACTTCCCACGCCAATTGCATGCACGGGAAACGCTGTGGATCAAGCGCTTCAAAGGTCATGGCTGCCAAAGCTTTGAAGTCCAGCGCTTTGGCACCAGAGGCCAGCCGACCCGGCCAAGCCAGGCCGTAGGCAATGGGTACGCGCATATCGGGTGTGCCCATTTGCGCCACCACAGAGGTGTCGAGGTATTGCACCATCGAATGGACGGTGCTTTGCGGATGGATCACTACTTCAATTTGCTCCGGCTGCAGGCCGAACAAATACTTTGCCTCAATGACTTCCAGCGCCTTGTTCATCATGGTGGCCGAGTCCACTGAAATTTTGCGGCCCATTACCCAGTTGGGGTGGGCGCAGGCTTCTTCAGGCGTGACATTGCGCAAAGATGCCAGGTCTCTCGTGCGAAACGGCCCACCAGACGCGGTCAGAATTATTTTCTCTATGCGCTCTGCCCAGGTCGCGGGGTTGTCGGGCAGCGACTGAAAAATAGCCGAATGCTCACTGTCAATCGGCAGCAACTGTGCGCCACCTGATCGCACGGCTTGCATGAACACTTCACCGCCGACCACCAAAGCCTCTTTGTTGGCCAAAAGCAGCCGCTTGCCCGCTTTGGCTGCCGCCATGCACGCACCCAAGCCAGCTGCACCCACAATAGCTGCCATGACAGCGTCAACGTCAGCATGAGACGCTATCATTTCGAGAGCTTCTTGCGCCCGTATTACTTCAGTTTTAAGACCTTTTTGCTTAAGTTTTTGGCTTAGAACTTCAGCCTGCGCATCATCGGCCATCACCGCAAAGCGTGGCTGAAATTTAACGCACTGTGCAAAAAGAAGCTCTGTCTGGGTGGCAGCGCTAAGCGCAAACACTTCAAATCTCTCAGGGTGCATGCCAATCACGTCCAGCGTATTCACGCCGACTGAGCCGGTCGAGCCTAAAACCGTGATGCGCTGCTTTCTCATCGTCATGTTGCAATACTTAGTTCAGTTCAGTTCAATCAAAGGCTGACCAGCATCATCGCCAACGGAAGCGCTGGCAGCAGTGCGTCCACACGGTCAAGCACGCCGCCGTGGCCGGGCAGCAAATTGCTGGAATCTTTGGCGCCCGCAGCGCGTTTGACGAGCGACTCCACCAAGTCGCCCACCACGCTCATGGCCACCATGAACAAAGCCGCCACTGCCAAAAAAACTACCCCGTGGCGTGACTGCAGTTGGCTGTAAAAACTGCTTCCGGAAAGGGATGCCCAAGCAAATGCCATGACGAACACCGCCGCGATTGCACCCCAAACGCCCTCCCAAGTTTTGCCGGGGCTAATACTGGGCGCAAGTTTGCTTTTGGTAAAACGCCCGCCCAGGGTACGACCAGCAAAATAAGCGCCAATGTCCGCGACCCAAACCAGCAGCAATACGGAAAGCAGGAATTCAATACCGCGCACGCGCGCCTGGGCAAGGGCAAGCCAAGCCAGGCACAAGGCAAGTACGCCAACTGCCAAGCGCAGGGTTTTAGGAATCTTGAGCCACGCCGCCGGCCCGCGCGAGAGCAACCAGCCGCCAACCAAAACCCAAGCGGCTCCGGTTGCTAACCACAATACTGGCGTTTCGATGTTAAAAAACCCATAAAACCATGCTGTAGCGCATATAAATAAGGCGCACGCAGCTATTAAAAAAGAAGCACCCCGACTGTAGTCGTTCAGCTTTCCCCACTCCCATGCAGCCGCAGCAATCAGCACCAGTGCAACCGTATTGAAGGCAACTGGGTTTGGGTAAAACAGCGCTGGAAGCAATATGGCCAGCAAAACCACGGCGGTAATAATGCGGGTTTTGAGCATCAGGCCGCTTTTGCGTTGTGACTTTTACGACGGGCAACTTCAAGCGGCTCGTCAAGCTGTGCAGAGGTTAGGCCAAATCTGCGCTCGCGGGTTTTAAAGATGTCAATAGCTTCGTCAAGCGCTGCGGCATCAAAGTCCGGCCAGAGTTTTTTGGAAAAATGCAGCTCGGAATATGCCGCCTGCCAGAGCAAAAAATTGCTGATGCGCAGCTCCCCGCCGGTACGAATCAACAAATCAGGATCAGGCACATGGGCCAACGCCATCGCGCGGTCAAGCGACACCTCGGTGACAGACTGGCCGCTGGCAATCAGCTTTTGCGCCGCCTGGGCAATGTCCCAGCGCCCGCCATAATTAAAGCAAACGTTCAGCACCAAACGCTGGTTGGTAGACGTGTCCAATTCAGCTTTAGCAAGGCCAGCTTGCACTTTGCTTGATAACTGCTGCCGGTTGCCAATGAAGTGCATGCGCACGCCGTTTGTTTGCAGGCGTGGAACCTCTCGGGACAGAGCGATTGCTAAAAGCTCCATGAGGCCAGACACCTCATCGGCGGGGCGGCTCCAGTTTTCCGAAGAAAATGCAAACACGGTCAGAACGCCAATCCCGCGGTCAACGCAGGCCTGAACACAGGCCTTGAGAGCATCAACACCCTGCCGGTGCCCTGCAATCCGCGGCAAAAACCGCTTCGATGCCCACCGGCCGTTGCCGTCCATCACAATCGCAACGTGGTACGGAACAGCATTTGAAATGGGCATCGACATTCGGGCGGCTCCTGTCTGGGGGATCAGCAATGGTGGCGCAGGTCGGCTAGGTCTTACACCGCCATGATGTCGGCTTCTTTGCCAGAAACGAGCTTGTCAACTTCAACAATGCAGCGATCGGTGAACTTCTGCACTTCATCGTGCGACCGACGTTCGTCGTCTTCCGATGCAAGCTTGTCTTTCACCAGCTTTTTAACGCCGTCATTCACGTCGCGGCGCAAATTGCGAATTGCCACTTTGGCGTGCTCGCCTTCAGCACGCACCACCTTGGTCAATTCTTTGCGGCGCTCTTCAGTCATGGCCGGCATCGGCACGCGAATCAAGTCGCCTTGTGAAGCCGGGTTCAAGCCCAGATCGGAGTCACGAATGGCTTTTTCAATTTTCGCGCCCATTCCTTTTTCCCATGGCGACACACTGATGGTGCGCGCGTCAAGCAGCGCAACGTTGGCCACTTGGCTGATGGGCACCATCGAGCCATAGTAGTCCACCTGCACGGTATCGAGCAGGCCCGGATTGGCGCGGCCAGTACGAATTTTGGTCAAACTGTTTTTGAACGACTCTATCGACTGCTGCATTTTTTGCTCTGCAGTCTGTCTAATCTCAGCAATGCTCATTTCTATCTCCCCAATTTTCTACGCTAGACGTCAGTTTAAAACCTAATCTGTGCAACCCTCAAACGTGAACCAGCGTGCCTTCGTCTTCGCCCATCACCACACGCTTGAGCGCGCCGTGTTTGAAGATGCTGAACACCTTGAGCGGCAGCTTCTGGTCGCGGCAAAGCGCGAATGCAGTCGCGTCCATCACTTCAAGATTTCGGCCCATGGCCTCATCAAACGTGATGCTGGCGTAACGGGTTGCAGTCGGATCTTTCTTTGGATCAGCGGAATAAACGCCATCAACCTTGGTGGCTTTTAAAACGATTTCCGCACCAATTTCCGCACCGCGCAAAGCAGCGGCAGTGTCGGTCGTAAAAAACGGATTGCCAGTGCCCGCAGCAAAAATAACGACTTTGCCTTCCTCCAGGTACTGCAGTGCTTTTGGCCGCACGTACGGTTCAACCACGCGCTCAATGGCAATAGCTGACATCACGCGGGCGGTCAAACCTGCTTTGTCCATCGTGTCACCCAAAGCCAGTGCATTCATCACGGTGGCCAGCATTCCCATGTAGTCGGCCGTTGCGCGGTCCATACCAACCGAGCCGCCCGCCACGCCGCGAAAAATATTGCCGCCACCGATCACCACGGCCATCTGCACGCCCATGTGGTTAATTTCAGCGATTTCTTCAACCATGCGAACGATGGTGGCCCGGTTGATGCCAAAGGCGTCGTCGCCCATCAAAGCTTCACCTGACAGTTTTAACAAGATTCGCTTGTAGGCTGGCATGTGAGAGCTTTCTGAAGTTGGTTTGACGATGGATTTTACGGCCCCGTCAGGGGCAAATGCGTGGGTTCAGGCCGCTTTGGCAGCAGCGATTTGTGCAGCTACTTCAGCTGCAAAATCGTCGACTTTTTTCTCAATGCCCTCACCCACCACGTACAGCGTGAAAGCGCTAACGGTAGTGGCTTTTTCTTTGAGCATTTGCTCAACGGTTTGCTTGTCGTTTTTAACGAAAGACTGGTTGAAAAGGCTCACTTCCTTGAGGTACTTTTGAACCCCGCCATCAATGCGCTTGGCAACGATTTCTGCGGACTGCACAGGTTTGCCTGCAGCAGTTGCAACTGACGCATCTTCAGCAGCTTTGGCAGCAGCAACCGAGCGCTCACGTGCTACCAGCTCGGCAGGCACCTGGTCGCTTGACAGTGACACGGGCTTCATTGCCGCAACGTGCATCGCAACGTCTTTGGCGGCGGCTTCGTCGCCTTCAAACTCAACCACCACGCCAATTCGCGTGCCGTGCAGGTAAGCAGCAGACTTGCCAGCAGCAAAGCGCTGGAAGCGGCGCACCGACATGTTCTCGCCGATCTTGCCGATAAGACCCTTGCGCACGTCTTCTACCGTTGGGCCAAAGCCGTCAAGGTTCATTGGCATGGCGCCAATCGCAGCCACGTCAGGCGGGTTGTGGGCAACGATGCCGCTTGCCACGCCGTTGGTGAAGGCTAAAAAGCTGTCGTTTTTGGTGACAAAGTCGGTTTCGCAATTGATCTCGACCAGTGCGCTCACGCCGTCGGCGCTGTGGTGCGCAACAACGCCTTCGGCAGTCACGCGCGACGATGCTTTGCCGGCCTTATTACCGAGCTTGACGCGCAAAATTTCTTCGGCTTTTTCAAAATTGCCTTCGGCTTCGGTCAGTGCTTTTTTGCACTCCATCATTGGTGCGTCGGTTTTAGCGCGCAACTCGGCGACCATGCTTGCTGTAATTGCCATTTTTAGTTTCTCCAATGTGTCAACGGGTATCCGTTTTTAATTAACTTGCAAAAAAGGGGCTACCTGAGCCCCTTGATCGCATGGTGCGCAGAGCGCATTGCGTCTTAGGCTGCGGTGGGCACTTCCACAAATTCGTCGGAGCTCTCAGGCTGGACCATCTTCACGACTTCGCTGGTGGCGTTCGCTCGGCCTTCGATGATGGCATCAGCGATGCCGCGTGCGTACAGCGCAACTGCTTTTGACGAGTCGTCATTACCTGGAATCACGTAATCGATACCAATAGGTGAGTGGTTTGAGTCAACCACGCCGATCAATGGGATACCGAGTTTTTTGGCTTCCAGAATCGCGATTTTGTGGAAACCCACGTCGATCACAAAAATAGCATCCGGCAGCGCTGCCATGTCCTGGATACCACCAATGTCTTTTTCAAGCTTTTCGATTTCGCGCTTGAAAGTAAGCTGCTCTTTTTTGCTGATGGTGTCGAGGCCAGCTTCTTGCTGGGCTTTCATTTCCTTCAGGCGCTTGATCGATGTTTTGACGGTTTTAAAGTTTGTCAACATGCCGCCCAACCAGCGCTGGTCAACAAACGGCACACCGGCGCGCTTGGCTTCCATGGCGACGGTTTCGCGCGCCTGGCGTTTGGTGCCGACCATTAAAATAGTGCCGCGGTTGGCCGACAACTGCTTCGCGAATTTCATCGCGTCGTTGTACATCGGCAGCGACTTCTCTAAGTTGATGATATGAATACGGTTGCGATGGCCAAAAATGTACGGTGCCATTTTTGGGTCCCAGAAGCGAGTTTGGTGTCCGAAGTGGACGCCGGCTTCCAACATTTCGCGCATAGTGGTTGACATGAAAATACTCCAAAAGGTTGTGTCTAAAATCAGCGCTTATCGCTAGACGCAAATTGTTTAAATAACGTCTGGCAACACCTTGAATGGCTGATTTGCGATTTACCTTGCAGCCCGAGCGAAACTCTTGGTGCAAAGCCATTCGAGTATAGCACTCTCACCGGCCTATTTCACCCTGCCTGCTAGCCACCGCCACGCGGGAAAGTGCCTGCCGCCGCGAGTAAGCTGCTGAATGCGGCACCCCAAAACTTGGTGGCTGCGCACACGAAAAGTAAAATGCTATTAAAAATATAGCTGTTTGCGCCCGTATTAATTGGGCTATAGATTGATTTGACCATGCATATCTACACTACAGAGTTATTTGCCGTTTCACCACCTGTGCAAAGGCGGCAGGTTTGAAAATCGCCATCATTGGCGCGGGCATCATCGGCATCACTACCGCTTACGAGCTGGCTCTTGATGGCCATGAAGTCACGGTTTTTGAAAGGCGCGGGGCGGCGGCGGAAGAAACCAGTTTTGCCAACGCAGGTGTAGTGGCACCCGGCTCGGTCACACCATGGGCTGCACCGGGCATGCCGGGCAAAGTACTTGCCAACCTGCTGAGCCGCCACGCTGCGGTCAAGCTTAGCTGGCCATTGTCTGCGCGGGACTTTGCGTGGATGTGGAAATGGTGGCGCGCGTGCCAGCTTGAGACGTACCTGGCCAACCGTGCACGCCTTCAGCGCCTGGCGTTTTACAGCCGCGAGCGGCTGCATCAAATCACCGCCGATTTGCAACTGGAATATGACCGCGCAGGTGGTTATACAGTGCTGCTGCGCAGCGAAAAAGACAGTCGCATGGTGCAACCGGGCCTGGCCGTGCTGCGTGATGCGGGCGTTCTTTTCAGCGAAATCGACGCTCAGGCGGTGCGCAAAATTGAACCGGCTATCAACCCCGATACCGAATTTTTAGGCGGCATTCACCTGCCGCAAGATGAAGTAGCCAACTGCCGCCAGTTTGCGCTGCTGCTTAAAGACGTTGCACGCAATATGGGCGTCAGTTTTGAGTTCAATACGACTGTAGCCCAATTAAATCAGGCGCAAGCAGCTACTGTTTTAATAGTAAAAAGCAACAGCGGCCAAGATCAGTCACGCAGTTTTGATGCCGTAGTGGTGTGCGCGGGACTGGCCTCAGGCGCGCTGCTCAGGCCGCTGGGCCTGCGCATTCCGATGGCGGCGGTGTACGGCTACTCCATCAGCGCGCCGATTCGTGAACCACTGAACGCACCGCGCAGCGCATTGATGGATGAGCGCTACAAGGTTGCCATTTCCCGTTTGGGTAACCGGGTGCGGGTAGCGGGCGGAGCTGAGCTGGGCGGCTCTTTGGCAAGCCACCGCGCATCGTCTATCCAAACACTTTACAAAGTTTTGCATGACTGGTTTCCGGGGGCGGCGCAGCATGCCAACACGGGTGCCAGTGTGCAGGTGTGGAAAGGCGCTCGACCCATGCTGCCGGATGGCCCACCCATCATTGGAGCCAGCGGCACGCCGGGCGTTTGGCTGAACCTGGGGCACGGCTCCAGCGGCTGGGCGCTGAGCTGCGGCAGTGCGCGGGCACTGGCAGACCAAATCGCCGGTAAATCGCCAGACATCGACATGGACGGACTGGACATTGGCCGATTGGCTTAGCGCCTTGCTCTGGCGTCACTGCGCCGGGTTACAGTACCTTTGTGCTACACGTTGTAGCACATCAACTTATTGATTGGAGCCACCATGGGCATGTTCAGTTTTATCAAAGAAGCTGGTGAAAAACTATTTGGCACGGGCGAAGCCAAAGCGGCGCAGGCGGCGGTAGCCGCAGCGCCCACGCCTGAAAATATTGCTGCCATGAGCAAGGCCGCTGGCGACGCCATTGCCACGTACGTTCGTGCGATGAAGCTTGACGTAGACGGCCTTGACGTTGGTTTTGACGCAACCACTGGTGTTGCTACCGTCTCAGGCGTTGCGCCTGACCAGGCAACCAAAGAAAAAGTGCTGCTGTGCTGCGGCAATGTTGCCTCAGTTGCCAGCGTAAACGACATGATGACCGTCTCCTCACCCGAGCCGGAATCGCAAATGCACATTGTTGTCAGCGGTGACAACCTTTCAAAAATCAGCAAGCAGTACTACGACACTCCCAACAAGTACCCGCAAATTTTCGAAGCCAACAAGCCAATGCTGACCCACCCGGACAAAATTTATCCGGGCCAGGTGCTCCGCATTCCGCCTGAAGCGTAAGTTAGCTTAAGTCTTGGACGATTGGCCGCGATGCACAAGATCACTTCTGCACACGGCCATGCACTGTTCGGTGTGGCGGCCACTCGCCGCATTGAACAAACTGCAGCGGCTCTTTTGCCTCCGTTCACTTTGATGCAGCGCGCTGGTTTGTCGGTTGCGCGCCTTGCCTTGGCGCTAGCCCCCCACGCGAAAAATATCTGGATTGCCTGCGGGCCTGGCAACAACGGCGGTGATGGTTTTCAAGCGGCCATGCATTTGCACCAATGGGGCAAGAACGTCACCGTAACGTGTATCGAGCCGGGCCCAAACGGTATGCCACCAGACGCGGTACGCGCCCACGCCAGCGCAATAGCCGCTGGCGTCAAATTCGCCGCACAGCCCCCGGAAAATTTTGATTTTTGTGTTGATGCTTTGCTTGGCCTTGGCGGCTCAGGCACACTGCGCGGGGATCGGCCCGCAACGGCGGTGATACTCAAATGGCTCACGGCAATGCACAAAAGCGCCGCGCCACAGCTGGCCGTGGATGTGCCCAGTGGAATTGACTGCGATACAGGTGTTCTAAGCGGTGCCGTTCATGCTATCGATTCAGAAGCATCTTGCGCCCGTATTGATTTACCAAAAGGCATTTTTACCTTATGTTTATTGACATTAAAGCCTGGTTTGTTCACCGCCCACGGCCGTGATGCTGCAGGCCAGGTGTGGCTTGACCGGCTAGGTGTCAGCAGCGAGTCCGAGCAGCCCACTGCGCAACTGCAAGGCGCGGATCACGCCGCACCGATCGGGCGCCGACTGGCCCGGCACGACAGCCACAAAGGCGTGTACGGAGACGTCGCCGTAGTGGGCGGGCAATCGGCTGGCGATACACACATGGTTGGCGCTGCCCTTCTGGCAGCGCGGGCGGCCCTGCATGCGGGCGCTGGCCGGGTGTTTGTGGCGCTGCTAGATGACGGCAAAAGCGGCACAGTTGTTGACGTGACGCAGCCCGAGCTGATGTTTCGCAGCTTTGACGCATTGGATATTGAAACCTGCACCGTGGTGTGCGGCTGCGGCGGCGGTAGTGCCGTCAAAGCATCGCTGCCCAAGCTCTTGTCTGTTGCACCCAGATTGGTACTGGACGCAGATGCCTTAAATGCAGTCGCCGCCGACCCCACCCTGGCCCAGCTCTTGAAAGCCAGAGCCAGCCGAGGTGTTAGCACAGTGCTCACGCCGCATCCGCTTGAAGCGGCCCGCCTGCTGGGCACAACCGCTGCGCAAGTGCAACTTGACCGGCTCCAGGCAGCAAACCAGCTCGCTGGTATGTTCGGCGCGGTTGTGATTCTTAAAGGGTCAGGCACCGTGATTGCTGCGCCAGGACACACCAGCCGCATCAACCACAGCGGCAATGCTGCGCTGGCCACTGCTGGCACCGGCGATGTGTTGGCGGGCATGGTGGGGGCCGGGCTGGCGGCTGGATCAGCAGCGTTTGAAGCAGCCTGCGCCGCTGTGTTCAGGCACGGAGAATTAGCAGACGACTGGTCGGCGCAGCACCACAACCTGCGTTTGACGGCCTCACGTCTAGCTGCCGCTGCCTGATACTTAGACCAGCACCATCAAGCCGATTTGCAGCGCAATGATCAGTGCGATAGCCGATAAATCTACACCGCCCACCGATGGAATGATGCGGCGCAAGGGGCTGAGCAGCGGCTCGGTCAGCCGACCCAGCAGCGCGTAAGCTGGTGAGCCGGGTTGAATCCACGACAAAATCGCAAAACCAATGACCAAAATCATCATGCTTTGCAGCGCAACGCGCAGTAGCATCTTGAAGGCGAACACCCACACTGATGCGAGCACGAACGGGTCTAACGCCGCGAAGCCTATGCCGCTAAGCAGAACAGTGAAAAGCAAAAACCAGATCACACCGTAGCCAAGCGCCAACAGCGCAGCAGCCAGCAGACTGGCCCAATCAACTTTGGACGCCATCAACGACTTGGGCAGCACCAAACGCAGAGGTTTTACGCACCAGTCAGTCACCGCCATCACAAAAACGCCGGGCTGCCCGTGCATGCTGACGCGGGTCCAGTTCATCCATGCGCGAAGAAGCGCTGATGCAATCAGCACGAAAAAAATGCTTTCCAGCAGGAACGAAAGAATACGAATCAACATGTTTTTAGAATTTAAAGGAGACTATCAACGGCGCGGCTTTTTGCCCTGCTTGCGCCCGGCTTTTGCTGCAGTTTTGCCCGCTGCTTTTTTACCCGCCGCTTTCAGGGCCTGAACCGGAGACGGCAACAATCCGCCAGATCCGCGTTCGGTGCGGCTCGACGACGCCGCGCCGGAGGCCCCGGACGCCCGCGAGCCTGGCGCTGGCCGGGACGCGCCAACACCGGCACGCCTGTTACCTTTGCCATCACGCACTACACCACGCTCTTGGGCAGGCAGCTCTGTAGCATGACCGCCAGTTTTGTCTTTCATGGCCCGGTTCGTCAACGCCAGCAATGCTTCGCCCTCATTGATCAGCCTGAAATCAATTTTGCGGCCATCCAGATCAACCCGGCTGACCTGCACCCGCACGCGCGTGCCAATGGCGTAGCGAATGCCCGTGCGCTCGCCACGCAGCTCTTGCTTGGCCTCGTCAAAGCGGAAATACTCGCCGCCCAGCTCAGTAATGTGTACCAAGCCTTCAACATACATCGCGTCCAGCGTCACGAAAATACCAAATGTGGTGGCCGCTGACACCACGCCGCCAAACTCTTCGCCCAAATGCTCGCGCATGTACTTGCATTTGAGCCAGGCTTCCACGTCACGGCTGGCTTCGTCAGCACGGCGCTCGTTGGCGCTGCAATGCAGGCCAGCGGCTTGCCAGGCCAGCTCGTCGACGCTGGCTTTTTTGGGGTTTTGGTCTGGGTCTTTCACCCGTGAAGCGAGCCGTTTTGAGAGTTTTGCTTCAGCCTCACCCGGCGTCGGCAAACTCGGCAACTGGTATTTGCCTTTGTTCAGCACCGCTTTAATCACGCGGTGCACCAGTAAGTCCGGGTAGCGGCGAATCGGGCTGGTGAAGTGCGTGTAGGCCTCGTATGCCAGGCCGAAGTGGCCGCTGTTCATGGGTGTGTAAATCGCCTGCTGCATCGAGCGCAGCAGCATGGTGTGAATTTGCTGCGCGTCAGGCCGGTCTTTGGTGGCCTGCGCGATTTTCTGAAACTCACCCGGCGCTGGGTCGTCGCTGATCGTCATGCCGATGCCTGCGGCCTTGAGGTAATTGCGCAGCATGTCTTTCTTCTCGGGCGTGGGGCCTTCGTGCACGCGGAACAAACCCACGTGTTTGCTGCTGGCAATAAAGTCCGCCGAGCACACGTTGGCTGCCAGCATGGCCTCTTCAATCAACCGGTGCGCCACGTTGCGGGTACGGGGAATGATTTTTTCTATCCGGCCCGCTTCATCGCAAACGATTTGGGTTTCAGTGGTTTCAAAGTCCACTGCGCCGCGCACGCCTCGCTCTTTGAGCAGCGCCTGGTACACATCGTGCAGGTCAAGCAGATGCGGCACCAGATTTTTGCGCTGCGCTGCTTCTGGGCCGCGTGTATTGGCCAAAATAGCCGCAACTTCGGTGTAAGTAAAACGCGCTTTGCTGAACATGACCGCTGGGTAAAACTGGTAAGCGTGTACGTCACCTTTGGCGGTGACCAGCATGTCGCACACCATGCACAGCCGCTCAACATTGGGGTTGAGCGAGCACAAACCGTTAGAAAGCTTTTCAGGCAGCATCGGAATCACCCGGCGCGGAAAATACACGCTGGTGGCGCGGTCGTAGGCGTCAATATCAATGGCGCTGCCAGTTTCCACGTAGTGACTCACATCGGCAATGGCGACAAGCAGGCGCCAGCCTTTGCCCCTACCGACTTTGGCAGGCTCGCAATACACTGCGTCGTCAAAGTCGCGCGCGTCTTCGCCGTCAATCGTCACCAGCGCAATGTCAGTCAAATCCACCCGGTTTTTCTTGTCGGCCGGGCGAACCGCGTCAGGCAGGGTGCGGCTCAAAGCCATCGCTTCGTCTGAAAACTCGTGCGGCACGCCGTATTTGCGCACCGCGATTTCAATTTCCATACCGGGGTCGTCAATCTCACCAAGCACTTCTTTTACGCGGCCCACCGGTTGGCCGAACAGCGCTGGCGGCTCGGTGAGTTGCACCACCACAATTTGGCCGGTTTTGGCCGACCCCGTTGCGCCTTTTGGAATCAATACATCCTGGCCGTAGCGTTTGTCTTCAGGGGCGACCAGCCAGACGCCGCTTTCTTGCAGCAACCTGCCGATGATCGGGTTGGGGGATCGCTCGATAATTTCAGTAACACGCCCTTCCGGCCTATTTTTACGGTCATGGCGGACGATGCGGGCCTTGACGCGATCTTTATGAAGTACAGCGCGCATCTCATTGGGCGGCAGGTAGATGTCAGACTCGCCGTCGTCGCGCTGCACAAATCCGTGGCCGTCGCGGTGGCCAGAAACTGTTCCCTCGAACTCTGCGAGTAGTCCAGAACCTGGGGCGGTAGCGTTTGAATGTGGTGTTTTGATAAAAGTCTCTTTAATCGAGGGTTTGAACAATGCCAAATCGTGGGCTCAAGCTCATAAGTATGCTGTGAAAATGTTTCAGAAACTGGTCAAACGCAGCACATTGACAATGGTACACTTGAAGGCTTGCCCGGGTGGCGGAATTGGTAGACGCGCACGGTTCAGGTCCGTGTATCGCAAGATGTGGAGATTCGAGTTCTCTCCCGGGCACCATAAAGCCGTTTGAAGATTATTTAACCTTCAAAACCGTCAAAAAAGCCGCTGAAATATTGATGTTCAGCGGCTTTTTTGTTGCCTGAATGGTTTTGAGGTTAGAACGGTACAGCCACCAGGTCATGGCCTTGCGTTCCAACAATGCGGGCCTTGGTAAATTCACCCACTTTCAGCGTTTTGCTGATTTTCTCTGGCGGCAACAACTTGACTACGCCGTCAATCTCAGGCGCATCTGCATAAGAGCGCCCTACGCCGCCCTTGCGTCCCAAGGCTGGCGCTGAATCGACCAGCACCTGCATCGTTGCGCCTATGCGTTGCCGTAGCTTCTCGTTTGACACGCTTTCAGCTGCAGCCATGAACCGCGCCCGGCGCTCTTCACGCAGCTCAATCGGCAACATGCCTGGAATATCGTTGGCTGTTGCTCCTGCCACTGCGCTGTAAGCAAAACATCCGGCGCGGTCAATTTTGGCTTCGTGAATAAAGTCGAGCAAGTGCTGAAATTCAGCTTCGGTTTCACCCGGAAACCCTGCAATAAACGTGCTGCGGATGACGATTTCAGGACAAATCTCTCGCCAGCGCGCAAGCCGCTCCAGGTTTTTCTCACCACTGGCTGGCCGCTTCATTCTTTTAAGCACATCCGGGTGGCTGTGCTGCAGCGGAACATCCAAATACGGCAACACTTTGCCGGTGGCCATCAGCGGCAAAATGTCGTCCACGCTTGGGTACGGGTAAACGTAATGCAAGCGAACCCAAGCACCGAAGGGTTCAGCTACTTCACCGAGTGCCTGCACCAGTTCCAACATGCGGGTTTTGATAGGTTTGCCATCAAAAAAGCCGGTGCGGTACTTCACATCAACACCGTAGGCGGACGTGTCCTGGCTGATCACCAGCAGCTCTTTCACGCCGCCTTCAAACAAGGCGCGGGCTTCAACCAGCACGTCACCAATAGGGCGCGACACCAAATCGCCGCGCATCGACGGGATGATGCAAAACGTGCACCGGTGGTTGCAGCCTTCGCTGATTTTTAGATAGGCGTAATGGCGCGGCGTGAGCTTGATACCGGCTACGCCAAAAGAGTTGGGTACCAAATCAACAAACGGGTCGTGCGGTTTGGGCAAATTCAGGTGCACAGCGTCCATGACTTCTTGCGTAGCATGCGGGCCTGTCACTGCAAGTACGCTTGGGTGCATTTGCCGCACCATGTTGCCGCCACCCTCGCCTTCTTTGGCGCCCAGGCAACCAGTAACGATCACTTTGCCGTTGGCTGCGAGCGCCTCGCCAATGGTGTCCAGGCTTTCTTTGACGGCTTCATCGATAAAACCGCAGGTGTTAACAATGACAAGATCAGCGCCCTCAAAAGTTTTGGACGTTGCATAACCTTCGGCGCTTAGCTGGGTCAGAATCAATTCAGAATCGGTCAATGCTTTGGGGCAACCCAAGCTGACAAAGCCAATGCGTGGTGCAGGTTTGCTGGAAATAGAAACTGGTGGGGTGATAACTTCGCTCATGTGGTCTATTGTCTCAGAGCGCCAATAAAAGCAGGTGCCGTCCTACTTTTTCAAACCAAAGGCGGACAACATTTGCTCGCTTTGCTTTTGCATCTGTTCCTGCATTTGCGTAAATACGTCTTTGGACTGTTCAACGTAGTTCCCCATCATGCCCTTCATCATGGGTGACTGCCCACTCATCAATTGCGCCCACTTTTCAGGAGACAAGCCTTTGGATTGTTCAGCCATTTTGACTTGCAAATCCATGAAAGCTTGCACGTTTTTCTCAAGGTAGGTGCCCATAAAGCTCTGCATGGCGTTGCCATAAAATCGGATGATGTTGCCCAGCACTGGCTCAGTAAACATTGGTGCGCCACCAGACTCTTCTTCCAGAATAATCTGCAGCAGAATACTGCGCGTCAAGTCTTCGCTGGTTTTGGCGTCCAGCACCGCAAACGGTATGCTGCCCATGACCAGTTCGCGCACGTCACTTAGGGTGATGTAGCTAGAGGTTTGCGTGTCGTACAACCTGCGGTTCGGATACTTTTTAATGACCCGACTGCCTACCTCTGGCGAGGGTGCTTTGGCTGCAGTGGCGTTGGTTGCTTTGCTTTTTGACACTCGAAAATTCCTGAAAATTCTTGAAGCTAACCTCTGCGGACAGCGCAAAGGTCTCAGGGCATTCTAGGAAATTTAAACCGAGTGGGTGCCTTGCAAACCCTGATGCGGCATAACCCGCAGCCAAATCAGTGCTGAGAGCCGAACGAACCAGACAAAAATACAAGGGAAACCAGAAAATCTGGTAGGCGCAATTGGACTCGAACCAACGACCCCCACCATGTCAAGGTGGTGCTCTAACCAGCTGAGCTATGCGCCTAAAGTCGAAGCGAAAGTATAGCAGACGAGATTGGCATTGGCGGCCAATCTCAAAGCTATCGTCTGCGTGCAGACCGCACCCCTGCAACTTCCGCCACGGCCAGCAGCACTTGCTTCAAGCGGCTAGAGCTCGCAACTTCAACCGTGAACATCATCCACGCTGTGCCGGCGCGCGTGTCTTTTTTGTCGTTTATCGACTGCGTTTGCACTCCAATTACGTTCATTTTTTCTTTGGTAAATACTTCAGAGATGTCGCGGAGCAAGCCCTGCCTGTCAGACGCCTCAATCGCAACATCTACCGGATAGAACGCTCCGCTAGCTGCCGCGCCAGCTTTGTCAGGCGCGTTCCATTCAACATCAATCACCCGATCCGGGCTGCCGCTGGCCATGTTGCGAAAGTTGCTACAGTCGCCGCGGTGCACGCTCACGCCTTTGCCTTTGGTGACAAAACCCACAATGCCATCGGGCGGAGCGGGCTTGCAGCAGTTGGCCAGTTGGGTGAGCAGCGAGCCCATGCCAACCACCAGCACGCCACCCTTGGCTTTTTGCTGTTGCGTCGTTGAACGGCTTTTTTTGGCCAGCACAAACTCGTCCAGCGCCGACTCTTGCTCAGGTGGGCGTAGCAAATTTTCAATGGTGCGAAGGGAAAGCTCGTCTTTGCCAACCACCTCAAACAAATCATCAGCACCTTTAAAGCCTAACTGCGATGCCAAATCGTCCAGCTTCATCGCAGTTTTGCCTTCGCGCTGTAGCAGCTTTTCAACCGCCTCACGGCCCTTGGCCACGGTTTGCGCCATCTCCAGCGC
>JANPDQ010000136.1:0-32156 GCA_031431575.1 Polaromonas sp. | reverse complement strand
TTTGATTGGCCTGCCGCTCAAATTACTGCAAGAGCACGATGCGGTGCGCACCAAATGGCAAGAATCGCTAGGCCACGTACTGGTAGATGAATACCAGGACACCAACGCTACGCAATACGAGGTGCTGAAGTGTTTGGTAGGTGAAAAAGGCCGCTTTACCGCCGTGGGCGACGATGACCAGTCGATTTACGGCTGGCGCGGCGCAACGCTGGACAATCTGAAGAAGCTGCCGGTTGATTACCCAAATTTGAAAGTCGTAAAGCTGGAGCAAAACTACCGCTCAACCAGCGCGATTCTTCGCGCCGCCAACAACGTGATTGGCCCCAACCCCAAACTATTCCCCAAAACGCTATTCAGTGAGCTGGGCGAAGGCGAGCCGGTGCGGGTGGTGGACTGCGACAGCGAAGAACACGAGGCCAGCCGGGTGGTGGCGCGCATCCAGAGCCTGCGGGCTGAGGGCACGCTGCAAGCGGCCGGTGGGCAGTACCGCGAATGGAAAGACTTTTGCGTGCTGTACCGGGCAAACCACATGGCCAAGCCGTTTGAAAAGGCCTTTCGCAAAGCCAATATTCCCTACAAGGTGTCGGGCGGGCAAAGCTTTTTTGACCGGGCTGAAATCAAAGACCTGTGCTGCTGGCTGCGCCTGCTGGCCAACAACGACGACGACCCGGCCTTCATGCGCGCCGTGACGACGCCTAAGCGCGGCATTGGCCACACCACTTTGGGTGGGCTGGGTACTTTCGCCAGCCAGTACAAATTGAGCTTGTTTGAAGCGCTGTTCAGCAACTCGCTTGGCTCGATTTTGCCCGCTAAAGCCGTGGCCAGCCTGCACGAATTTGGCCGCTACCTGAACGACCTGGAGTACCGCGCCAAACGCACCGTGGGCGCGGAAGATGCGCTGGTGTTTTTAAAAGACTGGCTCAAAGAAATCGACTACGAAAAAAACCTGTACGACGGTGAAGACAGCGAAAAAATAGCCGCTGCCAAATGGACCAACGTGATGGACTTTTGTGAGTGGATGGCCGCGCGCTGCGGCGGGCAAGACGATGACGAAGCGGTTGGCGCAGTGATAACAGCACCGACCAAAACCATGCTCGAAGTGGTGCAAAGTATTGCCCTGCTTTCGACTCTGTCTGAACGTGAAGGCGAGCAAAACGTGGTGACGTTATCGACCCTGCACGCGGCCAAGGGGCTGGAGTGGCCACATGTGGTGCTGGCGGGCGTGAACGAAGGGCTGCTGCCCTTCAAAATGGACGATGACAATGGCAGCAACACGGAAGACATTGCGCTGCGTTTGCAGGAAGAACGCCGCCTGATGTACGTGGGCATCACCCGGGCGCAGCGCACGCTGGCCGTGAACTGGTTGCGCCGTCGCAAAAAAGGCCGCGACACCATTGCCGGGCTACCGAGCCGGTTCATTGCTGAAATGGCGTTGAACAAAGACACAGTTAAAGAAGACCCGCGTGAAAAGATCAAGGCGCTGCGGGCTGAATTTGCGCAGCGTGCGCTCGATGCGGCGGCGGTGCAAGCCGCGGTGAATGCAACAGCGCAAGTACCGGCCTGGGAGTGACCATGCAGCAGCGAACACGCAAACTATTTACTATACTTTTAATAGCTGCTTGCGCCCATATTAATTGGGCTACAGCCCAAAATAGCACTAAAAACACCCTAAAAACAGCCTGCGCAGCCACCAAAGACATCAAAGCGCCGCAGTTGTATGGCATGTGGCAAGTCACCTTCACCAGCCCGCCTGCTGGCTTGCCTGGCAGCGCCACCATGCTGCTGGAAAAGCACGAAGAGTTCTCAGACAGCCTGCAAGGTGTGGTTACGCGCAAGCTGTCGGTAGCTGAAAACTCGAAGGCCGGCCACGCTGCCAAAGCGGCGCTGGCAGGAGATGTGGAAGACGGCTTCGTGATTCTGGACGAATCGAGCAACAACACCAGCATTTCCGGCACCTGGAACGGCCAGCTTGTAGAAGGTACCTGTGGCCGTGAAGTGACCGGGGTATGGAAAGACACGAGCGCCAGTGCCAAGCCCGATGCGCCAGACGTGCCCTTCACGATGACAAAACTCTCGGGCTGGTGACCTACATCGGGCGGCGGGTGCGCCGGGTAGCGCAACGCGCCATTTGCGACTAGCCTTGCAGGATGAACGCCAACGACGCTTTTACCCTTGGTTGCATCGTTTTTGGTGCGCTGCTGATCGCCAAGACGCTGGGCAGCTCATTGATTACGCGGCTGCCAATGAGCGCTGCCATGCTGTATCTGGCTGCGGGTGTGGCCATCGGCCCGCTGGGCTGGAACCTGCTCAAGCTCGACGCCTTTAAAAACACCCTGCTACTGGAACGGCTGGCCGAAGTGGCGCTGCTGATTTCACTTTTTACCGTCGGCATGAAGTTTGAACTGAAGAAAAAGGACATTCGCTGGCGCATTCCGGTGCAGCTGGCCACGGTGTCGATGGTGGTTACGGTGGGTTTGATCACCGCTGCCGGTATGTGGCTGCTGAATTTGCCTTTGGGCGCTGCCGTGCTGTTGGGCGGAATTTTGGCGCCAACTGACCCGGTGCTGGCCTCAGACGTGCAAATGGCGGATATTACCGACCGCGACCGGCTGCGCCTGGGGTTGACGGGTGAAGGCGGGCTCAATGACGGCACGGCTTTTCCGTTTGTCATGCTGGGGCTGGGCTTGCTGGGGTTGCATGACCTGGGAGACAACTTGTGGCGCTGGTGGGCGGTTGACGTGCTGTGGGCAGTCACGGGTGGCCTGGCGCTGGGCTTTGCGCTGGGTGCGCTGGTGGGCCGGGCGATTGTGTACATGCGCACACACCACCGCGAAGCACTTGGCGCTGACGAATTCATTGCGCTGGGCCTGATTGCCTTGACCTACGGCATCGCGTTGCTGCTAAGCACCTATGGATTTTTGGCGGTGTTTGCAGCGGGGGTGGCGCTGCGCCGCATTGACCACACCGCGCCCGTACCAGCGTCCCGCGAACCACCCCCACTTGACGCAGCCCCCGCTGGCACGGCGCAAGTTCCAGCACACATGATGCGGCAAGTAGAGCGGTTTAACAGCCAGCTCGACAGCTTTGCAGAAGTGGGCATGGTGCTGGTGGTTGGGGTGTTGCTGGCGAGCGTTCGATTGGACGTGCGCTATTTGTGGTTTGTGCCGCTGCTGTTTTTACTGATTCGGCCGATTGCGGTGGCAATTGGCTTGCTGGGTACCGACGCCAAACCCAACCAGCGCCGCTTGATGGCGTGGTTTGGGATTCGCGGGATTGGCTCACTTTATTACTTGCTCTATGCCATCAACCACGGTCTTGAGCGCGACGTTTCACAGCAGCTGCTGTCCGTCACGCTGGTGGTGGTGGTTTGCTCGGTTGTGGTGCATGGGGTGTCGGTCACGCCGCTGATGCGGCGTTATGAAGCGCGTAAAAAAGGGTTTACAAAGGGTGAAGAAGGCAAATAATTCTTCCTCCGCAGGCAATTTACTCTGTTTTTTATCGCTGCTTGCGCCCGTATCTGTTGGTCTGATACTGCTTTTTCATACTGATTTTGGAATCACACGCGCCTAGGATACTTTAGCGCTGCGCTGCGACTATTGGGTAGCTATCTAAACCGGCCGGTAGGTTATGGCATAGTTTAGGACTCAGTAACTAACAACCGCATCACCATGAACAACAGCAATCGCCGCATTTTTATGCAGCTAGTAGCCATTTCAGCAACCACCGGCGCAACAGCCACCGCCTTGGCGCAAGCCCCGGCCATGGTCAATGAAAAAGATCCGGCAGCCGTCGGTTTGGGCTACGCAGCAGACACCACCAAGGTAGACGCTAAAAAGTACCCAAAACACGCCAAAGAGCAAAACTGCGCCAACTGCCAGTTGTACGCTGGCAAAGCTGGCGACGCAGCCGGTGCATGCCCATTGTTTGCAGGTAAGCAGGTAGCAGCAAAAGGCTGGTGCAGCGCCTGGGTTAAAAAAGCGGGTTAATTGCCTGAGTGGGTCTCTAGGCGTCCGCCTGGCAGTTTGTTACTAACGCTGCCAGCGGCGCCAAATATCAAAGGCGTGTACGCCGCCTGATGCGCTTAAACACAGCGCCATAGTCATCCAGCTTGCTCCCGTTAATGCAGCGCGCAGTGCCAGCATCAGGAACAAGCCAGACACCATATTGGCAGCAAAATCGCGCGGGGCAATTCCTCGACCTGTCAAGCCATGGTGTGTGGTCAAAACCATCCCCTCAATCACAGTGATGGCAATTGCAAAGTCAACCACTCGCCCACTTAGAAAAAGTTGCGCCAGAACTTCATTCATGGCGCAGACCGCCTGCCATCAAACCTTTGCCAGGCCCAGCAAATGGCCCATGTCTTTGAAGAAAATACGAACGTGCGCCATGGGTTTTTTGCGCACCAGTTTTTTATTCATGTAGGACTCAAAAGTGAGCTGCTGCACGTCGCGGTCTTCGCAAATTTTCACAAAGCGCTCGCGGCGACGGTCGCTGCTGTACCAAAACCACTGCATGATGCCCAGCACGCCAAACACCAGGCCATGCTCTTTCATGAAGCGTTTGCGCGCCAATTTCAGCACGCCTACATTGCCAGTTTCCAGCAGCTCTTGCACTGATTGGGCTGCCAGCTCGCCGCCGACCATCGCGTAGTAAATGCCCTCGCCCGACGCGGGTGCGACTACGCCTGCTGCGTCGCCCGCCAGCACCACGTCGCGGCCGTTGTCCCAACGCTTGAGCGGTTTCATGGGCAGCGGTGCGCCTTCACGGCGTAGGGTTTCTGCACCTGCGAGGCCTGCCTGCTGGCGCAACTGCGCTGTTGCGCCGCGCAGTGAAAAGCCCTTGTCGGCGCTGCCGGTGCCAAGACTCAATGTGTCGCCATGCGGGAACACCCAGCCATAAAAATCAGGCGACAACTTGCCCTGGTAGAACACATCGCAGCGCGCAGCGTCATAGCCTGCAGGCTTGACGGCCGGAGCGCGAACAATCTCGTGGTACGCAAACACGCACTTGGCATAAAGCGCCGCTTTTACTTCCTGGCGAGCCACTTCAGACTTGGCGCCGTCCGCGCCGATGATGGCGCGTGCGCGCACGCAGCTCGGCGTGCTGTCGGAGCGGCCAGCACGGCCCCGCGCTTGAAAATGCACTGTGGCTGCGCCCGCAGCGTCACGCTCAATGCGGTCAAAAGTGCCGGTGCGCAGCACCGCGCCAGCAGCGACTGCGCGCTCTCGCAGCCACTCGTCAAAATGCTCACGATCGACCATGCCCACAAAGCCGTTGTCGATGGGAATGTCTACATGCTTGTTGGTCGGCGAGACCATGCGAGCGGCAGTGGCGCGCGCCACCAGCAGCTTGTCGGGAATTTCAAAGTCTTTGATCAGCCGCGGGGGAATTGCGCCGCCGCAGGGCTTGACGCGACCCGCACGGTCAAGCAACAGCACCGAACGGCCCTGCAGCGCCAGCTTGCGCGCCGCAGTGGCACCGGCTGGCCCACCGCCTACAACCACCACATCAAAAGTTTCAGTTTGACCCATGTTGTTCACCTTTTATCTTGCGATATCACTTGCAAAAACCATCGTTGCGGGGGCGCAGCTCGCTTCCCGCGATTGGGGTGTCAGCGTTTGCGTTGCTGGCGTTGTGCCAACCCGCCACGCCAGCACCGCTGACACTACAAACAGCAGTGCCTCTAATCCAAAAACACTGGCGTACGCCGCGCCGGGCGATGCAATCACCCACCGAGCCACATCACTGGCCACTGTGCCCATGAACCCGCCCAAGCCAAAAGATATTGCTTGCGCCGCGCCCCACATGCCCATGCGAACGCCCTCACGCGCTTGCCTGCCTTGGCCAGCAAGCCGCATCATCGAGCTGATGGCGCCAATCGAAAATGCGCCGTTGGCAACGCCCAGACAAAACACGGTTGCCAGCAGCGGCCAGCCGGGGCCGGTAAAACCTGCAACGCTCAAACCAGCCAACGCTACTGCAGAAGCTACGCAGCCGCCGACCGTCCAGCCGCGCAAAGAACCCACATGTCGCAAACCCGGTTTGTGGCCCCAACGCGCCCCAACCAAGCCTGCTAGTGCCACCAAAATCATGCCTGCCAACACGCCGCCGTGCTGAACACCCGACAACTGCGTAGACTGCCCGGGCGTAAAGTTAAACACCGTGCCTGCAAACGGCTCCAGAATTAAATCTTGCGCACTAAAAGCCAACATCGACACAAAAACAAAAATGGTGAAACGCCGGGCGGCGGGCTCGGCCCACACCTCACTGAGAGCTTGGGTAAATGTGGGTTTGGCAATAGCTGCATTTTCGTCAAGCTGCTTCGGCAGTGCAGCACCCTCAAGTCGGTAGACCGCCAGCAGCGCAACAACAAACGCCAGGGCGCATACCGCAGCCGTAATGCCAACCAGGCGCTCAGGCGAATACGGGTCAAGCAACTTGCCGGCAACGCCTGCAGTCACGGCAAAACCGAAAATCATCATCATCCACACCACCGTGGCAGCAGCAGCGCGTTTGCCGTCGTCTACCCGCTTGGCAAGCATGACCAGAAGAGACGTGCCGCTGGCGCTGACGCCCAGGCCAATCACGACAAACGCAAATACCGCCAGTGCTATTCCAGCCGGCCGATTGGTACCCATCCACGCCGTGGCAACCGAGGCCAGCACGCCGCCGGTGGCCAGCACAGCCATGCCACCAATAATCCACGGAGTGCGCCGACCGCCGACGTCAGAGCCAAAACCCATACGTGGCCGGGCCATTTGCACCATGTAATGCAGCGCCACCAAAAAGCCGGGGAGCATGGCCGGCAAGGCAAGCTCAACTACCATGACGCGGTTCAGTGTGGATGTGGTTAACACTACCATCGCACCGAGCGCGGCTTGCACCAGGCCCACGCGGGCAATGCTGAGCCAGCCAAAGTTGTTCATGCTGGTGCCACCAGGCCGCGCACCGCGAAAGCACTAACCATCATGCCCGACACAAAAAATGGCACGCCAAAACCGCTGTACCAAAGCGCGCGCTTGCTGGCGCTTGCCAAAAAATGGTACATCATGCCAAGCTGAACAAATAGCAGAACCGCCACTCCCATAGCGTGCAGTGGTTTGTCCCACACCAATAAAAGCGCTACCACAGCGAGCTGGGGCACCGCCATCATCCAGCAGGCCACTTGCGCGGCCCGCTGCGTACCCAATTGCACCGGCAGGGAACGCACACCCATTTGGCGGTCGCCCTCCACCGCTTTGAAATCATTCAATGTCATGATGCCGTGCGCGCCAATGCTGTACAAAAGCGCCAGCACCAGCGAGCGGGCGTCTGGCATCAGCCCGCCTGCCATCACAGCCGCCCCGGTCACCCAGGCAATGCCCTCATAACTCAGGCCGCAGGCTGCATTGCCCCACCAGCCGTTTTCCTTTAGCCGAACTGGCGGTGCGCTGTACGCCCAGGCCAACAGCAGGGCCACGACTGTGGCGGCAAATCCCCACGGCCCCAGGGCAGAGGCCAGCGCCAGCGACACACAGGTCCACAGAACAGCAATATAAAAACCCCACTGGCCAGGCATGCGGCCGGAAGGAATGGGGCGCTGCGGCTCGTTGATGGCGTCTACGTGGCGGTCATACCAGTCATTGACGGCCTGGCTGGTAGCGCACACAAAGGGCCCGGCCAAAGCGACTCCCAGCACTGCCAACAACCATTTGCCGTCCATCGCCACGCCCGACGCCACCACGCCGCAGGCAAACGCCCACATTGGCGGAAACCAGGTGATGGGCTTGAAAAGCTCCGCCACGGTGGCAATGGTTGGGCGTTGCGCGATAGTCGGTGCGAGCATGTGTGTATTATTTAATTGACACTTAATTGTGTCAAGTAGAGTTTACAGTGTACACTCAAGTCGTCCCGAACGAGGCGAACACTTAAAAAACCACAGCGCGCTTGCTGATCCGTCGCGCGCAGTGGGCCGAAATCTATTTTGATGTGTCGGCCACATTGGATTAGAGGTGCGTCATGACTACAGCTAACAACACTGCTTTGTTTTCAGAGTCACTGTCAGAGTGGGCGCCAGAGCTGGCCCAAACCATGGTGTCGCTGGGTGGCGATATCGCGTTGGTAATTGATGAGCGCGGCATTATCCAGCGCGTTGACCAGCGCGCATCCACGCCATTGGCCAGCGACGCGCACGAATGGATTGGCCACCGCTGGGCGGACACCGTCACGGTTGAAAGCCGCCCTAAGCTTGAGCGCTTAATCGCCGAGGCTACTGCGACCTGCGCCACCAAAAAGCGTGAAGTAAACCACACCAGCCGAACCGGTGGTGCCAGCGTACCAGTGGCGTACACGGCGATTCGCCTTGGCTCACGCGGGCCAATCTTGGCGGTTGGCCGGGACTTAGGGGTAAGCGCCGCCTTGCAGCAACGATTTTTAGGCGCACAGCAGGAAATGGAGCGCAACTACAGCCGCGCCCGCCAATCTGAAGCGCGTTACCGTTTACTGTTTCAGGTGGCGACCGATGCCGTCATTGTGGTCGACGGTGCCACGCTCGCTATCGTGGAGGCCAACCAGAGCGCCTGCGAGCTGTTTGATTTGACGCCCACACAAGTGATGGGGCAAAGCGCTGTGTTTGGCTTTGAACGTGCTTCGCGCGACGCGGTTAGCGCGATGCTTGGTGCAGCGCTGGACAGCGGTCAGTCTGCTGAAACCCGTGCGCAGCTGATGGGGAAAGTCAGCAGCACCAGTGTCACCGCCACACCGTTTCGGGCGGTGGGCACAAAGCAGCTGTTGGTGCGCATTCGCGCAACCTCGTCGCTGGGCTCTCCAAGCGATTTGGGCGCAACGCTGGCACGCCTTGTCGACAGCGCCACTGATGGCGTAGCGGTGACCGATGTGGACGGCGGCGTGCTGATGGCCAATGCTGCATTTTTAAAGCTGGTGCAGGCGGGCACCGAAGCATCGGTGCGCGGCCGCCCGCTATCAGATTGGATCAGCGTGCCCGGCGCTCCTTTTGCAGATGTATTGTTGCGGGTGCAGCGCGAGCGCATGCTTGACTTCATGCCTTCTACAGCGTTGCAAAGCGATGCGCAGCTCAAACCGGTTGAAGTAGCCGCCACACTGCTCAGCGAAATTGACCCACCCTGTATTGGTTTCAGCATTCGGGTTATGCCCAGCTCTGGTGGTGACTTGGCGGTAACAGTTGAGCCCATGCAGGCGGCAGTCAAGGTGCTGTGCGACCAGGTTGGCAGCGAGGCACTTCCAGAGCTGATGCGCCGTGCGGCCGACGTTTTGCAGCGCAACTTTATCCGCATGGCGATGGAGCGTGCTGGTGCGGATTTGAACAAGGCAGCCAGTTTGCTTGGAATCAACCGCCAGCAGCTTGAACTGCTCAACCATGCAGCTGGTAGCGCCTAGGCCCTGGAATCCAGAACCCAGGATTTAGGACAAAAACAGCCCTTTTAAACGTATTTTTAAGCCTTTTTAGGCTATAGCGCAACAGATACGGGCGCAAGCAGCTATTAAATAAGTAGCAAACAACCAGTGTTTATCGCCGTTTCAACTTTCGACGGCCACATCTCCACCAATGCCAAAGCGCTTGAGTTTGACGTAAAGACTTTGGCGCGACAGTCCCAGCATTTCAGCCGCTGCAGCCCGGTTGTCACCGGTGAGTTCCAGTGCAGCTTCAATGCAAAGCTGCTCAATCAAATCCGTCGTTTCACGCACAATGTCGCGCAGCGGAACGCGCCCGACCAGCTCCGTCATTTGCCCCGCCGAGCGCGGCAGCTCTTTGGTGGTTTGCGTTTCACTGGACAAACGCCGACCCACATCGCGAATGGTGAAGGCCAGGCACGGCTGGCTGCCGGTGGTGATTGATACAGCGGAAATTTCAACTTCCGAAGTTGAGCCGTACTCGCCGCGAAGCGTGGTGGCAAACAAGCGCACGGTGCCGCGCTGGCGCAGATTGGAAATCAGCACGTTCAAGTCAACGCCGCTGCGGCCCAGCCATTTTTGCAAGGATTCACCCCGCACCAGCTCTTCACTTGCGAGCTGGGTCAATTCTAAAAATGCGCGGTTAACCGACAGGACATGGCCTTGTACGTCGGTCACGACAAACGCATCAGGCGCGCTGTCAATTGCGCTCATCAGCATTTTGGTGGCGTCGCTGTCGGCTGCGCCTGAAGCGGGCTTTAAAGGCGTGATACGCACCAGCAAGTGGGTGGAGTTTTCCTGCCGGAACAGCGACCCAGACAGGGTAAACACTTCAGGCGAATCGCCAAAACACACGGTGATGGGTTCAGCGCGGCCCGATGTGCGCAGCGAGGAAAACAACTGCTGAACCGCTGGAATGCTCAAGGCATCCAGACTTTGCGTCATGACCCAACTGGCTTGACGGGCCTTTTCGCCCAGTAGCTTGTACGCGGCCGGGTTGGCCTCTTCCAGCTTCTCAGTTGTCGCGTCAAGGATGAGTACCGCCTCAGCTGCGACTTGAAAAAGCAGCCGGTAACGCGTCTCAACATGGCGCAACCGCCAGTAGTCCCGCTCCATCGACAGCTGGGCACTGACCAGGCGCTGCTGAAGCACCACTTGTGCGCGCAGATCACGGCCAAACGCAATGGCGTGCTTTCGGCCAGATGCACGGTTGACCGGCACCACTGAGTACAAAAACGCGAGGTCTGCGCCGTCGGCCGAAGGATGATTAACATGCCGCCACTTGGTGCTGTCGCCAAGCTCGGCTTCTTTGAGCATTTCAGCGACTTTGGGCTGGCTTTCTACCGTGACGGTTTGCAGCCAGGGCTTGCCCAGCCAATCAAGGTAGCCGTGCTTTTTGAGCTCGTCATTGCCAAAAGCCATGTCTTGAATTACACCGGCCTCGTCGAGAACAAGAGCCACATCAGCGGCTGCTGAAATCAGGGATGCGGCAGTCTCCGCGTCAAGCCCAGCAAGAAACAACTCTGGTCGTTCAAAGTGCCCAATGAGGTTTTCTTCTGTGCTGTGCTGCATTTACCGTCTTATCCAGAAGTGGCGGCTGTGCCCGCCGATATGCCCGCCGATCCACCCGATGTCGCTCTCACAGCAGCCACCAATTTCGCGGCAAGCTCCGGCGCTTGGCCGCCATCGGTTGCAGCTGCGTCAGCATTGACATACGCCACAAATTCAGGGCGCTCTATGAATATGGGGCCGCCAACAATGACGCAAATGGATTTGTTCAAGGCCGCAGACCGAACGCTTTTGATGCACGCGGCCAACTCATCAACCTGCGTCTCGTTGCCCAGTGAGAAACCCACCACATCGAACCACTCGCGCTGAACCATCAGCACCGGGTCAGCCCCCGCCTCCCAAGGGCCTCCGCCCACGTCCCATCCGGCGCGGCGAAAGAACTCAGCCACCATTACCAAACCAAACGTATGCTGCTCACCGGGGCCAGGCAACAGCAAAACACTGCGCCCACTGGGGTGGTGGTTAGATTGCCCAAACGCTGGACTGAGCTCCCTTAAAACCTGTTGCAATCTGCCAAGGCCCACGGTGACTTCCGTGAAGTCGCACAGATCGAGCTCCCACTGTTCGCCCAAATAGCGCGCCACTGGTGCCAACAAATCCAGATAGATGGTTTCAACTGAAATTCCCCGCACCCGCATCGCCTCGATGCAAGCGTGGGCCACGTTTTCGTCGGGAGCCAGGACAAGTTTGGCAAAGCCTTTGATGTCCTCCGCGCTAACCGGCGAATCGGTTGCGGGCAGCGCGGACAAGCACCCTTCAGGAGCGCGGTGCGCCAACATCAAACGAGGGATGATTTCATGCTCAATCGCTTCAGACAAAAGCGCCAGCCGCATTTCCACCGCTTCTCGGTTCGCGTCGGTTGCTATTCGGGCTATTGCCCGACTACCCTCAGCATATGCACTGCCATCATTGTCCTGGTGGTATGCAAGCTGCCCAGATCCATCACCAGACTGCGCAATATTTGTCGTGCTGGTCGTGTTGATCAATGAGCCCATTATTTGTCTCCTGGCGCTGAGCGCGAATGAAACAACTGCCGCGCCGGCCGAGGCGTGTCGGTGGCGATGGCTGCCGTCAAGTGTTGCTGTACTACCCCAAAAGCACTACGCATGGCCATCGAAATGACTCCCTGGATTGTAGCGCCCACGGTTTTTACAGCTCAAACTTGATTCAGTCAATTCATATCTTCCCAGTTGTCTGAACTTTAACTGCCCCAAAAAACATGTCAAGTAAAATTTACGTCAAGACAAGTTGACAGATTTCAAAAGTCGGGCTAAATTAAACCCCATGGCGACAAGCATTGAAATCCAGAACGGGCAACCAGCAGTGAGCGGACAAATCCACGCAGCGAGCAAATTACTTTACACGCCGGAGCAGCGCATCAAGCGCGATAAAAGCGCGTGGACCATGGTACAGGGCGTTTTAGCGCCGATTCAGTTTCTGGTGTTTCTTATCAGCTTGTTCCTTGTACTCAGGTATCTTCATACCGGAGAGGGACAAAACGCTGCTGTTATGTCGGTCGTCATCAAAACGCTGACGCTGTACGCCATCATGGTCACTGGCTGCATTTGGGAAAAAGTCGTATTTGACTGCTACTTGTTTGCTCCCGCTTTTTTCTGGGAAGACGTCTTCAGCATGTTGGTGCTGACCCTGCACACCGCCTACCTGGCCGCGCTGTTGACTGACGCGCTGACCACGCAACAATTGATGTACCTGGCGCTTGCTGCGTACGCGACCTATGTCGTCAATGCTGGGCAATTCATCTGGAAGCTGCGCGTCGCTCGCCTGGATTACGCAAAGCAGCTGGCGGAAGCTCCTGCCAAGGGCGTGCTCGCATGAACGCTGTTATTCCAATTCGCAATGCAGCGTCGGTGGGGTGCGCCGATGCGCCTGTACTCAAAGAGCGTGGCCAGCGCGAGGTTTTTTGCGGGCTGACGGGCATCATCTGGCTGCACCGCAAAATTCAGGATGCATTCTTTTTGGTGGTGGGCTCACGCACTTGCGCACACCTGATCCAGTCTGCAGCCGGGGTAATGATTTTTGCAGAGCCCCGCTTTGCAACTGCCATCATTGATGAGCGCGATCTTGCAGGGCTTGCAGACGCTAATACAGAGCTGGACCGTGTAGTAACCCGACTCTTGGAGCGCAGGCCAGAGATAAAACTGCTGTTTTTGGTCGGCTCGTGCCCGTCTGAAGTTATCAAGCTGGACTTGTCACGCGCCGCTTCTCGTCTGGCGGCAACCTTCTCGCCGCACGTACGGGTACTGAACTACTCGGGTAGCGGCATTGAAACCACGTTCACGCAGGGCGAAGACGCGTGCCTTGCGTCAATGGTGCCAGCGCTACCGCAAGCGCCAGACGACGCACCTTCCGAATTACTTGTGGTGGGCACATTGGCTGATGTCGTTGAAGACCAATTTTCCCGTTTGTTCAAGCAAATGGGCATTGGACCTGTTCGATTTTTCCCTCCGCGCCAGGCTAACGATCTGGCTGCCATCGGCCCGAACACCCGGTTTTTGCTCGCACAACCTTTTTTAGCCGACACCGCTCGGGTTTTAGAAGCCCGGGGCGCGCAGCGGCTTTCAGCGCCCTTCCCGCTGGGTGCCGAGGGCACCACTCTGTGGCTGAAAGCAGCAGCGAGCGTTTTTAATGTCGATGACGCTCTTTTCGATCAGGTCACTGCAAGCGCACGCCAGCGCGCCGAGTCCGCTCTTGCAAGGCAGCGTGCGCAGCTCAGTGGCAAGCGGATTTTCTTCTTCCCGGATTCACAACTCGAAATCCCACTTGCGCGATTTTTGTCGCGTGAACTGGGCATGGAATTGGTCGAGGTCGGCACTCCCTACCTGCATCGCCAGCACTTGTCCGAAGAGTTGGCTTTGCTGCCTGCTGGCACGTTCTTGTCTGAAGGTCAGCACGTTGAAAACCAGCTCGACCGATGCCGCGCGGCGCGCCCCGATATCGTGGTTTGCGGCCTTGGCCTTGCAAACCCACTGGAAGCCGAAGGCATCACCACCAAATGGGCCATAGAGCTGGTGTTTACGCCTATTCAGGGCTACGACCAGGCTGCTGACCTGGCTGAATTATTCAGCCGCCCCTTGGTACGCCGCATGCGGCTGGCCGCATAGAGAACCCAGCATGCAACTTACTCTCTGGACATATGAAGGCCCGCCGCATGTCGGCGCGATGCGCATCGCAACAGCCATGGAAGATGTGCACTATGTGCTGCATGCACCGCAGGGCGACACGTACGCTGACCTGCTTTTCACCATGATTGAACGGCTGCCGAAGCGACCGCCTGTAACCTACACCACTTTTCAGGCCCGCGACTTGGGCGGTGACACCGCCGAGCTGTTTAAAACCGCCGCACGCGACGCTTATGAGCGCTTTAAACCCAAAGCCATGCTGGTAGGAGCGTCTTGCACAGCGGAACTAATCCAGGACGACCCAGGCGGGTTGGCCAAAGCACTTGACCTGCCAATACCGGTAGTGGCACTTGAGTTGCCGTCGTACCAGCGCAAGGAAAACTGGGGGGCGTCTGAGACTTTTTACCAACTCGTGCGGGCACTTGCCAAGCCGCGCACAAGCGCAACTACTGCTGCCGGGGCGCGCCGTAGTTGCAACATTCTCGGCCCCACCGCGTTGGGCTTCAGGCACCGTGATGACCTGCAGGAGATTTCTGGTCTGCTGGGTCAGCTGGGAATCGACATCAACGTCGTTGCGCCGTTGACAGCCACCCCTGAAGACATGGGCCGCCTGGGCAACGCAGACTTCAACGTTGTGCTCTACCCGGAGATAGCCTCCGTTGCGGCCCAGTGGCTGACACGCACCTTTGGGCAGCCAGCAACAAAAACGGTACCGATTGGCTCAGGCGCAACGCGCGACTTTATTCGTGAAGTTGCCCTGTTGGCTGGCGTTGACCCGACCGCTGTGCTAGCCAACGCTGACGCCCGCGCGCCGTGGTACGCAAAATCGGTGGATTCAACTTACCTCACCAATAAGCGGGTGTTCGTTTTCGGCGATGCAACACACGCAGTGGCTGCTGCTCGAATCGCCAGCCAGGAGCTGGGTTTCACGGTGGTTGGAATAGGTACCTACAGCCGCGAACATGCCCGGGAGGTGCGCGAAGCTGCAAAGTTGTATGAAGTAGACGCGCTGATCACCGACGATTACCTGGAAGTCGAGGCGAGGGTCGCAGAACTTCAACCCGAGCTGGTGCTCGGCTCACAAATGGAGCGCCACATTGCGAAGCGGCTCGGCATTCCGTGCGCTGTGATTTCGGCACCCGTGCACGTTCAGGACTTCCCGGCCCGGTACTCGCCCCAAATGGGTTTTGAAGGCGCGAACGTCATGTTTGACACATGGGTTCACCCGCTGATGATGGGGCTTGAGGAGCACTTGATCGGAATGTTCCGGGGTGACGCAGAGTTCCATGAAGATGCAGCGCCATCGCACTTGGGTGGTCATGCAAGCAAAGCTGCAAACGCACCGATCAGCCAGAACGCTGAAAACGCAGAGAAGCTTCCAGAAATTGTGGCAAGCACACCTGAGGCGAACGGGCACGACAGTCCACAAATTGATCTCGCCACAGTATGGGCGCCAGAAGCCGAAAAAGAGCTTCGCAAGATTCCGTTTTTTGTACGCGGCAAAGCCCGCAGAAATACGGAGCGATACGCACAACTCCACAGCCTGCCGGTTGTCACAATCGAGACCCTTTACGATGCAAAAGCCCATTTCAGTCGCTGATGGAAGCGCCGTGCTGGCGCGTACAGCTGTAAGGGTTGTGGTCGTCACCATGGACACCCATCTGGTTAGTTCGACCCAGCGCATACATGCATCACTGATGCGGGAATTGCCGGGCCTGCAACTGTCGATGCATGCAGCATCAGAATATGCTGGCAACGACGCTGCAATTGCACGCTGCAAAGCCGATATCGCGCAGGCAGACATTGTGGTGGCCGGCATGCTTTTTTTGGAAGACCATTTCCTGCCAATTCTTGATGACCTGCGGGCTCGCCGTGACCACTGTGACGCAATGATCTGCATGATGTCAGCAGCTGAGGTTGTGAAGCTTACGCGGCTCGGGAAATTTGACATGGACAAGCCAGCGAGTGGCCCCATGGCGCTCCTTAAAAAGCTGCGAGGAGCCGGCAAAGACAAAGCCGCGACTGGCGGCGCCGCACAAATGAAAATGCTGCGCCGTATTCCGCAGATGCTCCGCTTTGTTCCTGGTACAGCACAGGACGTTCGTGCGTACTTCATGACCCTTCAATACTGGCTGGGCGGCTCAGATGAGAACATGTTCAATCTCGTTCGCCACGTGGTCGACCGCGGTGCTGACGGCCCGAGGCGAGGCCTACGCGGGCTGGTAAAAGTACCGCCTCCGGTCGAATACCCTGAAATGGGTGTCTACCACCCAAAACTGGATGGGCGCTACGCAACCGACGCCGCCGCTTTGCCGAACGCCGCTGGCGGCGCGCATAAAGGGACCGTAGGCGTTCTGGTTCTGCGCTCGTATTTGCTTTCAAACAATGCCGGGCACTATGACGGCGTGATTGCAGCGCTTGAGTCCCGCGGATTGCGCGTCATTCCAGCTTTTGCCGCAGGCCTGGACGCTCGTCCTGCTATTGATGCTTACTTCTTCAAAGACGGCCGCGTATCCGTGGATGCAGTGGTTTCCCTGACCGGCTTTTCACTGGTGGGTGGCCCGGCCTACAACGACGCCAAAGCTGCCGAAGAGGTGCTTTCGCGTCTAGATGTGCCCTACGTGGCTGCGCACCCGGTAGAGTTTCAAAATCTTGCGCAATGGGGCGGCTCCGACCGAGGTTTGTTGCCGGTAGAAAGCACCATCATGGTTGCGATTCCGGAACTTGACGGCGCAATGAGCCCGATTGTTTTTGGCGGTCGCCCAGGCGCTCCAGGCGTTACTTGCACTGGTTGCCACCACAGCTGTACGTTCAAGCAAACAGACACCGCGCAGGATATGAGCTCTTGCCCAGAGCGCGCACTCATGTTGGCAGCACGCGTCAGCAAATTGGTTGCGCTGCGCAGAACAGAGCACGCCCTGCGCAAAGTCGCAGTCGTGATTTTCAACTTCCCACCGAACGCGGGCAACATTGGCAGCGCAGCTTATCTGTCAGTCTTTGAATCGATGTTTCATACGCTGACGGCGATGAAGGCGCAAGGCTACACGGTCGATCTGCCTGAAAATGTTGATGCTCTGCGCGATAGTATTCTTTTGGGCAATGCCACTGTGCACGGCGCTGATGCCAACGTGCACACCCTGATTGCAACTGACGACCATGTCAAGCGCGAGCGCTGGCTGACTGAAATCGAAGCGCAGTGGGGCCCAGCTCCAGGACGACAGCTCAGCAACGGCGAGTCAATCATGGTGCTGGGAAAACAGTTTGGCAATGTGTTGGTCGCTGTGCAGCCATCTTTCGGCTACGAGGGCGACCCGATGCGCCTGCTGTTTGAAAAAGGCTTGTCGCCAACGCACGCCTTTTCGGCTTTTTACCGTTACTTGCGTGAAGATTTCAAAGCCAATGCTGTTCTGCACTTTGGCACGCACGGCGCACTTGAATTTATGCCTGGCAAGCAAAGCGGCATGTCAGGCAGCTGCTGGCCGGACCGCCTGATTGACGACCTGCCGAATATCTACCTGTATGCATCCAACAACCCATCTGAAGGCGCAATCGCCAAACGCAGGTCTGGCGCAACATTGATCAGCTACCTGACTCCGCCAGTTGCACAGGCTGGCCTGTACAAAGGGCTCAATGATCTCAAAGCATCCATTGAGCGCTGGCGCACCATGGAGCCTGACGCAGCCGATCGCGGCGAATTTGCAGTGATGCTGCAAACCCAGGCAGCAGACTTGAACCTGTCTGACTTGGAGCCGCTTTGGAACGCAGCGACCGGCGGCAACGCAGATGCAATGGTCGCGGCACTTGCCACGCAAATGCTGGAACTGGAGTACACCCTGATTCCACACGGACTTCACGTAGCTGGACGCCCGCCAAGCGCAAGTGAGCGCGTTGACATGCTTTTGGCAATGGCCGAGGCTTCGCATGGACAACAGTTGCCGCGCGATGCGCTGGCCTCTCTAGTGTCTGGGAGCACTGTTATTGAAGCAATGAAAGCAGCGTCAATGCCCCGCAACCAAGCGTTGGTCGCCTTGATGACGGAAATGTACGAAGCCAATTTATTGCTGGCCAAAGACACCGAAGTTGGAGCGATGTTGCGGGCTCTGGATGGCCGCTACATTCGACCAGCGCCGGGCGGCGACATTCTTCGCACCCCAGCCGTTTTGCCAACTGGTCGCAACATGCACGGATTTGATCCGTTTCGGATCCCGAGCAGCTTTGCAGTCAAAGACGGCGCGAAACAGGCTCAGCTCCTGCTTGATCGTTACATGGCAGATGGAAACCCATTGCCTGAATCTATTGCAATGGTTCTTTGGGGCAGCGACAACCTTAAAAATGAAGGTGCCCCAATAGCCCATGTGTTGGCACTGATGGGAACCCTTCCACGATTTGACAGCTACGGTCGAATCGCGGGCGCAACGCTGATTCCATTAGGTGAGCTTGGACGGCCCAGAATTGATGTGGTGATCACGCTGTCGGGTATTTTTCGGGACCTGATGCCGTTGCAAATCAAGTTGCTGGCAGAGGCGGCTTTCTTGGCGGCGTCTGCGGACGAGCCGCTGGAGATGAACTGGATTCGCAAACACGCGCTTGCGTATCAGCAAGAACACGGCTGCACGCTTGAAATAGCTTCATTGCGCGTCTACGGCAACGCCGAGGGCGCATACGGCTCTAACGTGAACAACCTGGTTGAAAGTAGCCGCTGGACAGATGACGGCGAGCTGGCAGAAACCTACACACGCCGCAAAGGCTTCGCTTATGGCCGCAGCGGCCGCCCAGTGCAACAAACCGCATTGCTAAAAAGCGCATTGGCCGATGTACAGCTAACTTATCAAAACCTGGATTCCGTTGAACTGGGCGTCACCACCGTTGACAACTACTTCGACACCCTAGGCGGTATCACCCAAGCAGTCAAAGTGGCAAAAGGTGGCGCTACGCCCCCGGTTTACATCGGCGACCAGACCAAAGGTGACGGCGCGGTGCGCTCGCTAAAAGAACAAGTCGCGCTAGAAACCCGCACCCGGATGCTGAATCCAAAATGGTACGAAGGCATGCTGGAGCATGGCTACGAGGGCGTTCGTCAAATCGAGGTGCATGTCACCAACACCATGGGATGGTCCGCCACAACAGGTCAAGTTCAACCATGGGTTTATGAAGAACTGAGCCAGACATTCATGCTTGACCCGCGCATGCGTGACAGACTGGCGAAATTGAATCCGACTGCCTCGGCCCGCGTTGCGAATCGACTACTTGAAGCGTCTGATCGCAAATTTTGGACACCTGATGCCGAAATGCTGGCTGCATTGCGGCAGGCGGGTGAAGAGCTGGAAGACCGGCTCGAAGGTGTATTTTCTGAATCTCAAGAAGGAGCTCCCATATGAGCACAACAACCGTCCCATTCCCCAGCATCAAAAGCCGGGGCGAACGTACCAAAATTCAGCTTGATGGCGAGGGAAGCTTGCAAGTTGAGCTAGACCCAAACCTGAAAATTGGCAATGCAAAAGTTTTTGCCATCTACGGCAAAGGTGGCATCGGCAAAAGTACGACTTCCTCCAATTTGTCCGCTGCATTTTCTAAACTGGGAAAGCGGGTTTTGCAGATTGGGTGCGACCCCAAGCACGATTCGACCTTCACGCTGACCAAAAAAATGCTGCCGACTGTTATCGACGTGCTGGAGTCAGTTGACTTTCACGCCGAAGAACTGCGCGTGGAGGACTTTGTGTTCCCGGGCTACAACGGGGTAATGTGCGTAGAAGCAGGCGGCCCACCCGCTGGCACGGGCTGCGGCGGCTACGTTGTCGGTCAAACCGTCAAGCTACTGAAAGAACACCACTTGCTGGAAGACACCGACGTTGTCATTTTCGACGTACTGGGCGATGTGGTTTGTGGTGGTTTTGCAGCCCCGCTCCAACATGCCGACCGCGCTCTGATCGTTACCGCCAATGATTTTGACTCCATCTTCGCGATGAACCGGATCGTTCAGGCCATTGGTGCGAAAGCCAAGAATTACAACGTGCGGCTGGGTGGCGTGATTGCCAACCGTAGCAAAGACACCGACCAAATTGACAAGTACAACAACCAGATTGGCCTGAAGCTGGCAGCGCACTTCCCTGACCTGGACGTCATTCGCCGCAGCCGGTTGAAGAAATGTACGCTTTTCGAGATGGAGTATTCGCCAGAGTTGGAAGCGGTTCAAAAAGAATACATGCGGCTGGCGGCATCGCTGTGGCTCGGTACTGAGCCATTAAACGCAGTGCCGATGAAAGACCGGGATATTTTCGACTTGCTTGGTTTTGATTGAAGGTAGTGGCAGTGGACACAGCAACCTATTCCAGCAGGCGCGGTCAGATCGAAGAATACTTTGATCGCACTGCAGTGCAAGCTTGGGAACAACTCACCTCTGATGCACCAGTAGGCCGTATCCGCACCACCGTTCGCGCCGGTCGTACCAAAATGCGCGGAACTCTGCTGTCTTGGCTACCCGAAGACCTGAGAGGCCGCCGCATACTTGATGCAGGCTGCGGCACTGGCGCTTTGGCAGTTGAAGCCGCACGCCGTGGTGCTGATGTAGTAGCCGTTGATTTGTCCCCAAAACTCGTTGAGCTGGCACGCCAGCGGATGCCGGAATCGTTTACGCATGGGTCGCTAGACTTTAAAAGCGGCGACATGCTCGATGAAGCACTTGGCAGCTTCGACCACGTCGTGGCTATGGACTCCATAATTCACTACGAAACGAAAGACGCTGTGTCAGCGCTATCGCGCTTGGCAGCGCGCACTTCCACGTCAATCGCTTTCACGTTTGCGCCGCGCACGCCGGCCTTGGCCGTGTTGATTTCTATCGGGCGTTTGTTACCGCGAACCAATCGTGCGCCTTGGCTTGAGCCGATGGCGAAAGAAAAATTGCTGCAAATGATGGCAGCAGACGAGATACTTTCGGGCTGGCAACACACCCGCGACGAGCGCGTTTCCAGCGGGTTTTACAAGTCTCAGGCGATGGAGTGGAAGCCGCTGTGAAAATTCCTAGCTTCAAAAACGGAATTCGGCGTGTGCCAATGCGGTATCTGCCTTTTGCCGATGCGGCAAGTGCGAGTTTGCCGCTGGCCCGTTTGCTGAGGCTTTCATTGTTTCAAGTTACCGTTGGCATGTCTGCGGCCCTCATGGTTGGAACACTCAACCGGGTAATGATCGTTGAGCTTGGTGTAGCAGCCTGGCTGGTAGCCCTCATGGTGGCCATTCCGCTACTGGTTGCCCCGCTTCGTGCCGTGACTGGTTTTCGTTCGGATACGTACCGTTCGGCCTTCGGCTGGCGCCGTGTGCCCTTCATTTGGACCGGCACGATGATGCAGTTTGCCGGGCTGGCGTTCATGCCGTTCGCTTTGCTCATACTTTCGGGACAAGGGCAAATACAAACTCCGGCATGGCTGAATCAGGCTGTGGCGGGATTGTCTTTTTTACTGGTGGGGCTTGGCCTGCAAACCTCACAAACTGCAGGGCTTGCACTCGCAACCGATCTCGCAGATGAGCGAACTCGTGCGCGGGTGGTCGCACTCATGTATGTCATGTTGTTGCTCGGTATGGTTGGCAGCAGCTTTGTCTTCAGCCTGTTATTGCAAGATTTCAATCCGAAGAAAATGATTCAGCTTATTCAAGGATTTGCAGTCTTGACTTTGGTGCTGAACTCAATTGCTTTGTGGAAGCAAGAGGCTCGAGACCCTGCGCGCGCTGCCGCACTTAGAAATGAAGTGCAGCCTGTTTTTAAGGATGCCTGGCGCCGCTTTATCCGCAACGGCCGTGCTCGCAGGTTCCTTTGGACGGTCGCACTGGGGACGGCGGCGTTCAATATGCAGGACATTATTCTTGAGCCCTACGGTGGTGAAATTCTCCAGCTCAGCGTAAGCGCTACCACCATGCTCACCGCTCTTTTGGCTAGCGGGTCGCTGTTGGCGTTTGGTGTGGCGTCACGCAGCTTGTCCCGCGGCAATGACCCCTACCGTATGGCCGCATACGGCGTAGTTTGCGGAATGCCGGGCTTTTTGGGTGTTATTTTCGCAGCGCCTTTGGGCATACCAGGCTTGTTTTTTGCAGGCGTGTTCTGCATAGGTTTTGGAGCGGGATTGTTTTCGGTAGGCACGCTCGCGGCTGCCATGAGCCTTGAGCGTAAGGAGTTTGTCGGGCTCGCCCTCGGCGCTTGGGGTGCTGTGCAAGCCACAGCAGCGGGGCTATCAATTGCATTTGGCGGCGCGTCGCGCGATTTTGTTTCCAGTTTGGCTTCGCAAGGCGCATTAGGCAGCACGCTTGCGGTTCCAGTTACCGGATACAGCTTCGTTTATTACCTTGAGATTTGTCTGCTTTTTGTCACGCTGGTGGCCATTGGGCCCTTGGTACGAAGAGCCACACTTTCAGCCCCCGCAACCCCCGAGCGGTTCGGCCTTGCAGATCTGCCGGGATAGTTTTTAGTAGCAACCGTTCTGTTTTTTACCGCGACCCTTAAGGAGAAACATCATGCAAGTAGGCGCAATTACCGGCTATCTCGATCTAGCCCAAATTATTTTGTATCTGTTTTGGATATTTTTTGCTGGCGTCATTTTCTATCTGGTGGCCGAGGGGCACCGAGAGGGCTACCCGATGGAGTCTGAGGGTCCGCCGGGTTCCGCGCCAGTTACTGGCTGGCCTATTCCTTCACCCAAGACTTTCAAGCTAGCCAACGGCAGAGAAGTCACTGTGCCTGAGCTTGATCGCCCAGAGCCACCGCAAAACACCCGTCGAGATGGTGCGTCTTTCGGCAACCCGTACATTCCAACCGGCGACTTGATGACCTCAGGCGTTGGCCCTGGTGCCTACGCCATGCGCGCGGACGTGCCAGACCTTGACTTGCACGGCCACCCTATCATTCGACCACTGCGGGTACTGAGCGGATTCGATGTTTCTAAACACGACACTGACCCGCGCGGCCTTCCCGTATTGGGCACCGATAACAAGGTAGCAGGCACCGTTGTTGACATGTGGGTTGACACCTGCGAGATGATGTTCCGCTTTATTGAAGTCGAAGTTGCGGGCAGCGCACGCCGCGTGCTTTTACCTGTGCCGTTTGCGCGCATTAAAAGCGATAGCGTGAAGGCACACAGCATTTACGCGGCCCAGTTTGCCAACGTTCCCACCACGAAAAGCGCAGACCAAGTCACAATGCTCGAAGAGGAAAAAATCAGTGCCTACTATGGCGCCGGTACCCTGTATGCAGACCCAATGAGAGCGGAGCCCCTTCTGTGAGTGTGAAAAGTAACGGACACGAACACGAGTTCGAGGCGGCCTTCGGATTGCCGGAGCCGCTGCCAAAAGGCGAGCGCATGCTGTGGCAGGGCTCGCCCGACTTCAAGGATATGGCTATACGCGTGTTTCATTTGCGAAAAGCGGCGATCTACTTTGCTCTGATGCTCGCATCCCGTGCTGCGTTTTTGAGTTACTCAGGGTTAGGGCTCACCGCTGTGATGTACGGCTTGATGCTGCCGTTGCTGCTTGCACTGGTCGCATTGGCGGGACTCGCGACGCTTGCCTGGCTTACTTCCAGCACTACGGCGTACACCCTCACCGACCAGCGCGTGGTGATGCGTATTGGCATTGTTTTAACGCTGACTTTTAATTTGCCGCTCAAGCGTATTGAAACCGCTGGGCTTCAGCTCAATAAAGATGGTTTCGGTGATATTCCACTAGCGCTCAATGGCGGCGACCGTATTGGGTGGCTTAACCTTTGGCCGCACGCACGTCCTTGGCGGCTTACCAAGCCAGAGCCCATGCTGCGGTGCATTCCCGACGCGCAGGTATTCGCTGGGCAATTACAACAGGCTTGGGCTGCGGCCACCGGCAAAGCTACGTCACCAATGCAGTCCTCAAACTCAAATCAGCAGCACTGGCAAGCCAACCTAACATGAACATCCAAGCCCCCAGCGCAAAACCACCTGCGCCCGATACCTTTCCACGCTGGGTGTTACTAACGGTCGGGTTTTTGATGGTATTTACCTTGGGCTCTATCGGCCTGGTGCGCATCACGGGCAACGGACCAGACCAGCTGGCTGCCGCCACGATCAGTGAACGGCTGCTGCGGTTTGAAGACAGACCAAACGGCGGTGTTGCAGTAATTGACGGTGTAACTGGCCAACTGCTCACCATCGTTACCGGAGAGCAAGGGTTTTTTCGGGGAGCGATTCGAGCGTTAGCGCGCGACCGCACTGCCCGCAAGATTGGCGCCGAACAGCCATTTAAATTAATTTCCCGCACCGATGGAAGGTTGACTCTGTTTGATCCCGTATCTGGTCAGCGGGTCGATTTAGAATCATTTGGGCCTACCAATGCTGGTGTATTCGCACCTTTTTTGACGATGCAACCGCAGAGCTCAACCAAGTAGATTTTTAGCCAAAGCTGCCGAGTTTTTCGGGCTCGCCACCAACGTTCAGCCAGGAGTAGCCATGCAATCCACCTCAACCGCAACCGCACCCGCACCCGCCAGTCAAGTTACGCCTGAATCAGCCGCCCTCAAAGCGAAGCAAGATTCACTGCTCAGCCCGAAGTTTTACACCACCGACTTTGCCGCGATGAACCGCATAGACGTTTCGTCACTGCGTAAAGAGTGGGACACCATGCTGGCTGAGTACGAGGGCGACAACAACCATGACCACTTCCAGAGAACTCCTGAGTTTGCGGTCGAAGTAGCAGAACATTTTTCTCAAGTGTCACCCGAGTTGCGCCAGGAATTCATCGAGTTTCTGATCAGCTCGCTGACGTCTGAGTTTTCAGGCTGCATTTTGTACAACGAAATTCAGAAAAATGTCACCAACCCTGACATCAAAGCGCTGATGCGCTACATGGCTCGCGACGAATCGCGCCATGCAGGGTTCATCAACCAGTCGCTCAAAGACTTTGGGCTTGGTCTTGATTTGGGCGACCTCAAACGTACCAAGTCGTACACCTACTTCAAGCCCAAGTACATTTTTTACGCAACCTACTTGAGCGAAAAAATCGGCTACGCGCGCTACATCACGATCTTTCGCCAGCTAGAGCGTAACCCCGACAAGCGCTTTCACCCCATCTTCAGGTGGTTTGAACGCTGGTGCAATGACGAGTTTCGCCACGGCGAGTCGTTTGCGCTCATCATGCGCGCACAGCCTCATTTGCTGCAAGGCGGCAACAAATTATGGATTCGCTTTTTCCTGCTGGCGGTGTACGGCACCATGTACGTGCGTGACCACACCCGCCCCATGCTCAAAGCCGCCATGGGCCTTGACCCTACCAATTACGGCTACGAAGTGTTTCGCATCACCAACGAAATCACCAAGCAGGTCTTTCCGTTGTCGCTAGATATCGACCATCCAGTCTTTCGCGCCGGCATGACGCGTCTGGTGCAAGTGCAAGCAGGCATCAATGCCGCCAAAGCGCAAGGCGGGCTGATTGGCCTGGTCAAACAGGGTTGCTGGGCGGCGACGGGCTTGGCCACGTTTGTGCGTTTGTATGTCTTGCCGGTCAAGCGGCATGATCTGCCCGCCGAAATCCGCATGGCGCCTGTTTGGTAATCGTGCACGACTAAGTTTTCAAGAAAAACCTGTTGAGCAACCCACCCCATGATTGAAATGCTGGTTCCGGTGGTGTTCGCCATTTTCATTTGGTGGTTTTCCACTGGCTTGGTGCTGCTGCTCAACGGAATGCCACGCACAACTTTTCGTTGGAGCGTGTTGATTTCATCGGCACTGGCACTGGCTGCCGTTTTTGGTTTGGCGCACAGTGCAAAACAATCGAGTGTCGTCAATGCCTACTGTGCGTTTACCAGCGCCTTGTTGATTTGGGGTTGGCACGAGCTCACTTTTTTAACCGGCTGGCTCACTGGGCCGCGCAAGAAGCCTTGCACCGCACCTAGTGGCTGGCCGCGTTTTACGCAAGCATTTGCGGCAATCATGTGGCATGAGCTGGCCATTTTGGCCTCCGGTATTTTGATCATCGCACTGACTTGGGGTGAACCCAACCAGTTTGGCACGTGGACGTTTATGGTCTTGTGGGTCATGCGCATCAGCGCGAAGTTCAACCTGTTTTTTGGCGTCCGTAATTTGAGCGAGGAGTTTTTACCAGCGCACCTTACGTACATGGGCAGCTACTTCAAGCAACGCGCAATAAACATGTTTTTACCGGCTTCTGTGCTGGCGGCTTCGGCGGTGCTCTATGTGTTGTTGGTGCGGGCATCCAGCGCGACCACAGCGGCCGCTGACACTACTGGTTATATTTTGGTGTCGACCATGCTAGCAATGGCAATTTTGGAGCATTTTCTCCTGGTGCTGCCCCTGCCCTCGACTGCGCTTTGGCGTTGGGCATTGCGCGGGCGCAACCGTACTGCAACCGCAGTAGCAGACTGATTGAGCAATTTATGACGACTCCATTTCCAACACACACGGCGCTTGGCGCGCTTTCTCCCCTTAACCTGGTCACGCTGCCTGCTGCCCCCGGTTTTGTGCCGCAGGGCGCTGGCGCAGGCCCTGCAGGCGAGCAAACAGCGATCGTGATTGGCTCTGGCTTTGGCGGCTTGGCGGCAGCGATTCGCCTAAGCGTGATGGGCTACAAAGTCACGGTGCTTGAAAAGCTTGACGGCCCCGGCGGGCGCGGCTACGTGCGCAAGCAAGACGGCTTTACCTTTGACGGCGGCCCGACGATTGTTACCGTGCCATTCTTGTTTGAAGAGCTGTGGGCGCTGTGCGGCAAAAAATTCTTTGACGACGTTGACCTGCGTTTGATGGATCCGTTTTACCGCGTCCGTTTTGACGACGGAACGCACTTCGACTACAGCGGCGACCCCGACAAAATGCGCGCTGAAGTCGCCCGCATCAGCCCCGACGACGTTGCTGGCTTTGACCGCTTCGTGCTGGAAGCAGACAAATGCTACCGCCTGGGTTTTGAAACCCTCGGTTGCAAGGCTTTTGACAGCATTGGCGACCTCATGGCGGCACTGCCCGCCATGGTCAAAATGAAAGCCTGGCGTTCGATGTTTGGCCTGGTCTCTGGCTACCTTAAGCACCCCAAACTCCAAATGGCCATGAGCCTGCAAACTCTGCTGATTGGTGGCAATCCGTTTTCAGTCACCGGCGTGTACAGCCTGATCAACGCCCTTGAGCGCCGCTTTGGCGTGTACTCTGCCATGGGCGGTACTGGCTCAATTATCAATGGCATGGTCAAGCTGCTGACCGACCGCAACGTGCCGGTTCGCTTCAATGCTGAAGTACGCAAGATTCACGTGGAGGGTGGCCGCGCAACAGGCGTTCAGCTGGCCAATGGCGCGAATCTCAAGGCCGATATTGTGGTGTGCAACTCGGACACATCGTGGACCTACATGAACCTGATTGCACCAGAGCACCGCAAGCACTGGACCAACAAGCGCATTGAAAACGGCAAGCACTCAATGAGCCTGTTTGTCTGGTACTTCGGCACCAACCGACAGTACAAAGATGTGCCGCACCACACGATGGTGCTGGGCCCGCGCTATGAAGGCCTGCTCACCGACATCTTCAAAAACCACAAGCTGACCGAAGACTTCAGTTTGTATCTTCACCGCCCCACCGCCACTGACCCGTCGGTTGCGCCTGAAGGTTGCGACAATTTTTATGTACTGGCACCTGTGCCGCACCTGGATAGCGGCACCAACTGGGCTGAGCATGCCGACGCTTATAAAGACGCGGTGTGCAAGCGGCTTGAAGAAACGCTGCTGCCCGAGCTGGGCAAGCACATCGTCACCTCGCATGTCATGACACCGCAGCACTTCCATGATGACTTGCTGTCATACAAAGGCGCGGCTTTTGGGCTAGAGCCCGTTCTGTTGCAAAGCGCGTGGTTTCGCCCTCACAACCGCAGTGAAGACATTGAAAACCTCTTTATGGTCGGCGCCAGTACACACCCCGGTGCTGGTATGCCGGGCGTGCTGATGTCTGCCAAAGCACTGCAAACTGTGGTGCCTGAAATTCAGCGAAAAACCAGCGTTTAAATCCAGCGTTTAAGACCCGCGTTTCAGACCAGCCTGTAAGTCCAACCGGTAAGCCTATGCAAGAAGCCCAGCCGTCGGTAGTTACCCCCTCTGCAACGCAGGTTGCGCAGCAGGGCAATGCCAAGCACGGCTTTGACTACGAAGCCTGCCAAGAGCTGATGCGCGGCGGCTCCAAAACATTTTTTGCAGCGTCGCGTCTGCTGCCTTCACGCGTGCGGGGGCCCGCTATTGCGCTGTACGCTTTTTGCCGCGTGGCCGATGACGCGATTGATTTCAGCGACGACCGCGTAACTGCACTGGCCGCCCTTAATGAACGGCTTCGGCGCGTGTACGCAGGCGACCCGATGGCCTATGAGCCCGACCGCGCGCTGGCGGCTGTAGTGCGTGAGTTTGACCTGCCGCTTGAGCTCGTCGCCGCACTGCTTGAAGGATTTGAGTGGGACGCCGAAGGCCGCCGCTACGAAACGATTGAAGATTTGCAAGCATATGGCGCACGCGTTGCAGGCAGCGTAGGCGCCATGATGGCCGTGGTCATGCGCACGCGCGGTGAGCAAGCACTTGCACGTGCATGCGACTTGGGCGTGGCCATGCAGCTGACCAATATTGCGCGTGACGTCGGTGAAGACGCACGCTTTGGCCGCCTCTACTTGCCGCTGGCCTGGATGCGCGAAGCCGGGTTAGAGCCCGACGCGTGGCTGGCCCACCCGATTTTTGATGCCCGCATTGCGTCGGTAGTGAACCGCCTGATCAAAGCGGCCGACGAGTTGTACCAACGCTCCGAACACGGCATTGCGCAGCTGCCCCGCGACTGCCGCCCCGCCATTCGGGCTGCGCGCCTGGTGTACGCAGAAATTGGCCGCGAGCTTGAAAAGGCTGGGCTCGACTCGATCAACCGCCGCGCAGTGGTGCCGGGTAAGCGCAAGTTGATGCTGCTGGCACGCGCCACCGGCGCCATGCTGATTGCCCCTGCTGACCCCCATGTGCGATTGGCACCGCTGCCAGCAAATTTATTTTTAGTGCAAGCCGCCATGCAGCAGGGCAACGCAAAGTCTGGTGCGTTGCCCGATATAAGCCAACCCCCGCGCCGCTCGTTTGAAGAGCGCGCCAAGTGGACAGCCGAGCTGTTTGAGCGCCTGCAGCAAGCCGACGCAGCCAAAACTGCTGCACGTGATGCGCAGTACAAAGCTCAAGCAGATGCTCGCGGCCACCGCGAATCTGCCGACTTATCACTGCACAACACTCAAGCCACTACGGCGCACACCGCATGACCGACTCCCCCTTGATGCTCATCAAAGTCCTGCTGATTGTGGGCTTGGGCGGCGCATTCGTGTGGTGGCAATTTCGCGATTTGGCGCAAGAAAAAAAGCGCACCGCTGCGCTTAAAGAGAAGTCAGAGCCGACCGAACCTGACGTGCGCTGAGTATATTTAAATATTTTAGTGCTGTAGCCCAACAAATAAGGGCGCAAGCAGCTATATTTTTAATAGCAAATCAAAGCTGCCATTACGCGCGCTTACACGCAACTACACGCGTCTACACGCAATTGCACTTCACAAGTCCAAACTAGCCGCCTACCACCGACCAGCCCGCTTTCTGGTTGGCCTTGTTGTTTTCATATTCCCAAGCCGTACCGCAGCGGTCGCAGCGGTAACTGGTGATGGTGACCAGCGCGTGCTTTTGGTTGCTGTGGCGGTCTTGCCTGCGGTCTTCTTGCCGGTTTTTACCCTGCACCAGCTCTGCGTGCCCAGGCGCACGCCGCCAGTTACGCTGAATGCCGGAGCAGGGCTCACACAGTTGCATTTTTTTAAGTTCTTGTTGACGGTTGGGGTCTTGGGTCATTCGATGAAATCCGGAAGTAGCACCACTATTGTCACCCCGCAGCCGCAGCCCTGCCTGCAGGTACGCCAATAAATGAACCAAATACGGCTGTAGCCCAATTAGTACGGGCGCAAATAGCTATTTAATCAAGAGCGTACAGGTCTCATTTTTAATCGGCTCAACTGGTCATTGTGCAATGCCGTTTTGCTGTTTTGCTGTTTGCACCAAGTGTCATTCACGTTGGTCGGCAGTTGAATTTCGGCTCAGCGATGGCGAATTTCTGCGCCGCCAGCAGCAAGGCGGCATTGCGTACCCGTTGCTTACCTTTAGAAACACGGACCCAACCAAGGTCGGGTTGTAGTGGCGCGGCTACTCCAATAAGGTTAACGCTTTGAACATTTACGTGCAGACCTTGAAGGAAGAACCATGTTTTTTAGATTTTTCACCGTTGTTTTAACTGCCTTTGCGTTGGTGGCCTGCGGCGGCGGCGGTGGCATTGATGTGGGCGCTGGAGGTGGCGTTCCACCCGACTCGGGCACGAACCCAATCCCAGATCCGAGACCGATTCCCGACCCAAAGCCGATTCCCGACCCAAATCCCATTCCAGACCCGAACCCACGGCCCGACCCGATAGCGACCAAACCGATTTTTGAATCAAAAACCTTTGTCACCAACCGGCCGGACTTTTTGGCGCAACTCAATGCCCAGGGCAGCCGTGGTTTTTACTACGTTTCCGCGCAGGCATTCGACATCAGCCCGGTCACCGGCCTGCCTCGCGAGACGGCCAATATCTACGTCAAAGACGTAAGCACCACCTACACCTATGAAATTTTGAACCCGCCATCAAGCAGCGTCACGTTTGTTGCCCAAGCCAACGCCCAAGGCGCGCGTGGGTATGACTTTTTAGGCAGCTATGTCGCCGGGTTCGTGTACGTCAAAGACAACACCAGCCCCGCAACGTTTACACATGAGGTACTGAATGGCACCGACACCAGCGCCAGCTTTTTGAGCCAGAAGAACGCGCAAGGTAGCCGCGGCCTTTACTTCAGCGGCAACTACGTGTTTGACACGACGTCATTTCCCGTGGCGATCTACTCGATCTTCACCAAAAACAGCGCCAGCAACAGCACCTACAGTTACTTGGTGCAGCCCGGCGGACAAGCGCTGCCCAGTGGCCCTTCAGGCCTGCTTGCACAGGCCAATGCGCAAGGCCAGCAAGGGTATCGCTACGCAGGCGCAGAGGTATTTTTTGGCAACGCGGCAAGTGAACAAACCCGCAACATTTACGTGAAGGACACCAGCCAGGCGGCAACGTTTGTTTTCGCTTCGCAGAATGTTCCAGCCGACACAGCGGCGTTTATCACCGCCGCCAACATCAACGGGCAAGCAGGCAAGCTGTATTACGGCGACTTAGCCTTCGCCACGGCTGACCTGGCGGTGTTCACCTTCGCTGCGCTGTACTACACGCCAGCCAATTGCACCGGCATTTTGTGCCGTGTCAGCAGCCCACTGTAATCAATCAATATTCAGGCGCTTGGACCCAGGTTGTACGTTGATTGGCCCCAAGAGCCATCTTTTTAAAGGAGATGGCTTTTGCTGGTCACACTTCGGGCGCAAGTAGCTATGTAATGCATAGCAAACTGCATAGCAAACTGCATACATAGTTCGTTGGTACTTGACGCAGATCAATAGCGCCACGCACGCATCGTTGTAAGCTGAACGGTCTGTTTATTTGGGCCCTTTGATGCACGCTGTTCTGGCTGACGCTATTCCTCACCGCAAAGTTATTCGCGCATGGCTTGCCCCAATCACCGGCAAAAACACGGCCTACGCGCTGGCGCTGGTAGGGTTTGATCTGGCGGCTTTTGCGCTGCTACTGCTAGCTGCCGTACTGCTGCCACACCCGGCGCTGCAGCTGATAGCTGGCGCGCTGGCTGGCCTGGTGATTGGGCGGCTGTTCATACTTGGGCACGACGCCTGCCACCAAAGCTTTACACCGCACCGCAGGCTGAACCGCTGGCTGGGGCGACTGGTGTTCATGCCGTCGCTTACGCCCTACAGCCTGTGGGACGTTGGCCACAACGTGGTGCACCACGGCTACACCAACCTGAAAGATTTTGATTTTGTGTGGCAACCGCTGTCGCTGGACGCTTACCAGCGCTTGAGTCCAGGGCGCCAACGGTTGGAGCGCATTTACCGCAGCGGCTGGGCGCC
>JANPDQ010000135.1:0-2244 GCA_031431575.1 Polaromonas sp. | reverse complement strand
CGCCCTTCGACCAGCTCAGGGTGGGCGGCTGCAAGGTCTGGGTCTAGCGCTTCCACAATGCCCCGCGCCAGGTCTTTCAGGCTGTAGCCGCCTGACGCTGCGGAGATGCGCTGCCTGTCGGGGTCGGTCAGCTCACAGTCTAGCCGGGCCAGGCGGGCGGCTACGCTGCTCAGCACCTCGGGCTCTACATTGCCCAGTGCCACGGCCTGCAGCAGCTTGTCAAACGGCACAGACTTTTTGGCGTCCATGGGGGCAGAGTCAGTTTTGTCTTGCTCGCACACGCCCACGCAATCGACGATGACGAAGTGGTCTTTAACTGTAGCGTCTGGCGTCACGGCCTGCAGGTCGTTGGGGTCGCAGATGCGCACGCCACGGCCTTTCATCTGCTCAAAAAAATTGCGGCTTTTCACTGAGCGCATGAACATGACGATCTCTACCGGCTTGATGTCGGTACCGGTGGCAATCATGTCTACCGTGACGGCTATGCGGGGGTTGTATCTGTTGCGGAATGCGCTGATCAGGTTCTCGGGCTTGTCGCCTGTGCTGCGGTAAGTGATCTTTTGAGCAAAGTCGTTGCCCTTGCCAAACTCTTCACGCAAGATTTCGACAATCTTTTCGGCGTGGTTGTCGTCTTTGGCAAAGATCAAAGTTTTAGGCACTTCGGTGCGGCCGGGGAATATCTCTAGCGGAAGCTTGTCCCTGAAGGTGCGGACGATGGTACGAAGCTGGTCGGGGGTTTGCACCGCGCGGTCTAGTGCGTCAGCGTCGTAGGCCATGTCTTCGTCAAGCTCTTGCCAGCGGGTCTTGCGGGTCAGGCGGTCACGGTAGCCGACGGAATAGCCAGCTTTGACCTGGCTGCCCTGCTCGCTGACCTGGGTTCGGATGCGGTACACGTCGTAATTGACGTTGACGCCATCTGCCACGGCCTGCTGGTGGCCGTATTCCATGACCAGGTTTTGGTTAAAAAAGCCAAAGGTTTGCTTGGATGGCGTGGCTGTCAGGCCGATGAGGTAGGCGTCAAAGTATTCGAGCACCTGACGCCACAAGTTGTAGATGCTGCGGTGGGCTTCGTCGGTGACGATGATGTCAAACGTTTCGATGGGGAAGTTGGGGTTGTAGGCGATGGGATCAGACTTGCTGAAAAGATTGCCCAGACCATCTGCGCTTTGCTCGTCGTCTTCCGGCGCAAGCTCCCTGTCCTTGAGCATGCTGAACAGTCGCTGGATGGTGCAAATGGTGACGCGGGCCGTAGTGTCTAGCTGGTTGCTTTGCAGGTGCTGAACGATGTATTCCTCACCAAACTTGTAGTTGTTGTACGGCGAGGTGTATTGGTCAAACTCTTTTTTGGTCTGGCGGCCGAGGTTGCCCCGGTCAACCAGAAACAGCACGCGCCTGGCACCACCAAACTTGATGAGGCGGTAGATGAAGCTGATGGAGGTGAAGGTTTTGCCGCTGCCGGTGGCCATCTGGATCAGCGCCCTGGGCTTGTTGGCCTTGAGCGACTTTTCAAGGTTGCGGATGGCGACGATTTGAGCGGGCCACAGGCCGTCTTCTTTTAAAGGTGGCAGGCTTTGCAAGCGGCCAAGAAAGGTGCCCGAGTCTGTGCCGGGGTCGTTTGCGCTGGCCGGGGCCGCAGAGCCGGTGTGGATGACGCTGCTCAGGGGCAGATTTTTCAGGAAGTCGGCAAGCGTTTCGGGCCGGTGGAATGCAAACACGGCTCTGGCTCTAGGTTCAGGGTCCAGGCCTTGGGTGAAGTGGGTCTCAATGCCTGTTGATTCGTAACTGAAGGGCAAGGGCCGCACCCAGGCGGGCAAACTGGCTGGCAAGCCCTGGGCGTAGCGGGCAGATTGCACCTCCACGCCGGTCAGCGTGGTGCCTTCTTTTTTGGCCTCAATCACGCCTGCGGCTTTGCCGTCGAAATAAAGCAGGTAATCGGCAAAGCCGTAACCGGGGTTGAGAGGGAATTCGCGAATGGCAACGCCACGCGCGGCGTGGATGTTGGCTTGAGGCATATCGCAGACGTGCCAGCCTGCAGCAACTAACAGCGCGTCAATTCCGACTCTGGCCTTGTCCTCTGGGGTCATCTCCGCTCCTGCCGCAATTCTAGGTGGCAGTTTGGGTTTTGCCGCAGAAGCGGGACTGTTAAAAGTCTTTGGTTATTTTTGGAATTGCCGCTACACGGCATTACGCAGCGCAGCAGCTTTCACTGGTGGCTGCAGTTGCTATGTAAGAAATAGCTGCTTG
>JANPDQ010000134.1:0-11168 GCA_031431575.1 Polaromonas sp. | reverse complement strand
CCCCCCCCCCCCCCCCCCCCCCCCCCCCCCCCCCCCCCCCCCCCCCCCCCCCCCCCCCCCCCCCCCCCCCCCCCCCCCCAGGTTACGGTTAACTTTGGCTATGCATTCGCGTCTAACCGAACAGTACTACGGCATTGGGTTGAAGTGCTTGACGTGGCCTTAACTTAAGCAGTATTGACACACTACTGACACCACGTTGTCAGCAGCAGGGTTGGAGAATAATGGTCTTTAGTAACCCATGAAGGTACATCATGCAACCCATCCGCCAAACAATGAGCCAGCCGATAACCATCGCAGGCATCAGCGTTCGCACCACCAACGCGGCAGAGTTCAATCCGGCTACAGGCCAAATCGCAGGCCTGTGGGGTCGGTTTTTCAGCGAAGGCTTGTTCGACAAGCTCCTTGGCAAGCTGGTCAACTCTCCCGTCTACGGCGTGTATTCAAACTATGAGTCCGATTACATGGGCGCGTTTGACGTGACGGCGGGCGTCGCCACCAACCAGCCCCTGGGCCAACTGGCGCTGCAAGCGGGTGACTACCTGGTCTGCAGCGCCACCGGGCCGATGCCGCAAACGGTGCTGCAAACCTGGAGCGTGATGTGGCAGTACTTTCAAGCCAACCCCGAAATGCAGCGCAGCTATGCCACTGATTTTGAAGCGTATCTGGGCCTTGAGAAGGTTGAGATTCACATCGGCGTTCAGGCTTGAGGTATGGCGACTGGCAAATCATGGCGCGAGCGGCTGGCGGGTTATAAAAATCTGCCACTGGTCAAACCGATTCCACCGGCCATGCAGGCCAAGCACGGGCAGGGCAGCATCGTGATTCCGTCGCCGCGAGAGGTTGATGCCATCATGCGCGCAATTCCTGAAAGTCGGCTGGTGACGATTTTTCAACTTAGCGACCAGTTGGCGCACCAGCACGGCACCACGATTGCCTGTAACGTGACCACAGGTATTTTTGCCAACATGGCGGCGCGTGCGGCGAGTGAAGACGAAGCTGAAGGGAAAAAAGCTACGCCGTATTGGCGCTGCCTTAAAAACAATGGCGAACTAAACGCCAAGTACCCGGGCGGCATAGAAGGTTTGATGAACAAGCTTGAAGCGGAAGGTCATACCGTAGTGCAAAAAGGCAAACGATTTGTGGTGCAGGACTTTGAAAAGCAACTCGTCAGCACTCGCTTGTTATGATTAAATGCTATTATTTTAAGAGCCGCTTGCGCCAGTGTTTGTTGGGCTACAGCCCTAAAACACTCATAAAAATGCCCTAAAACAAGATTTATGCGCCGCGCAGACCGCCTATTTCAGCTCGTTCAGCTCATACGCGGCCGCAGGCTGAGCACCGCCGCGTATCTGGCTGAGCGGCTGGCTGTGACCCCTCGCACCATTTACCGAGACGTGGCCGACTTGCAGCACCAGGGCGTACCGATTGAAGGCGAGGCAGGTGTGGGCTACCGGCTTGGGTCGGGGTTTGATTTACCGCCGCTGATGTTCACGCAGGACGAGGCAAAAGCACTGGTTGTCGCGGTACGCATCGCGCAAGTCGGGTTGGATGACGCACTGGGTGCAGATGCAGAAGCAGCCCTCGGCAAAATCTTGTCTGTTTTGCCCGCAGCAGTCAGAGCCGCTGCAGAAAGCCAGGCGGTGTACGCTCCGCCGAGCAGCGTAACCGGCCTGGGCGGCGCGACAAGCCAGCGCTTGCAGGCCCTGCGCGAGGCAGTGCACGCGCAGCGCAAAGTGCAGGTCACCTACAAGGACCCCCAGAATAAAACCAGCCAACGCACTCTGCGCCCGCTGGGCTGCTTTTACTGGGGCAAAGTGTGGACGCTGACTGCATGGTGCGAGTCCAGAGGCGACTTTCGCAATTTTCGGATCGACCGGATTCAGAGCTGCAGCGTACTGGACTCTAGCTATCAGCAGGAGGCGGGCAAAACGCTGGCGGATTTTTTACGCACTTTGGGCACGCCGCCCAAGCTCAGCTGATGCATCACATCGGCCAATCAAACCCAAGGCTGCGCCAAGCCCTCGGCGGTAAACGCTTTGACTGCCGCAGGTCGCGCCAGCATGCGTTGAAGGTATGGCCCGAGGTGCTGCCGGTCTCTGGCGGGCTTGGACGCAAAGTTGCGCGTCCAGCGGCACAGCATCATTGTGTAGATATCAACCGCCGAGTAGTTGGCGCCCAGTAGCCAGGGCTGTGCGTGGGTTTGCGCTTGCTGCGCCAGCTCTGCGTCCAGCTGGTCGAGCAGCAAGCCGACTTTGATTTCAGCTTGGGTTTTGACCTGTGCAACGCCCCCCTCATTGTCTGAATTCACCAAGCGCTCGGGATAAAAGTACGTGATCAAAGTCGATTGCAGCGTATTGGTCAGCCACATCAACCACTTGTAGAAATGCGCTCGCTCCTTTGTGCCCAGCGCCGGGGCCAGTCCGGCGGTGGGGTGCGTGTCACACAAGTGCAGGCAAATAGCCGCTGACTCGTACAGCACCAGGTCTGCATCTGTCAGAACGGGAATCAAACCATTCGGGTTCAGCTTCAAATAGCCGGTCATTTTTTGCGCGTTTTGCGTGCGGTCTACCAACCTAAGGCGGTGCGGCACGCCGAGTTCGTGCAGCAAAATGTGCGGCGCCATAGACGCCGTGCTGGGGTAATAGTGCAGTTCAATCATTGCAGTTCGATGGCTGGCTTGCTTTCATCGCGCCGCCCGCGCAAGGCACATCAGCTACGGGACGGCACATAGGGCATATCAAATTTTATAGCTGCTTGCGCCCGTATTTGTTGGGCTACAGCCCTATTTGGCATAAATTTAAGCTGCCAGAGCCGCCTCAACGTCTTTTGCCAGGTCGGCAGGCTTGTCTGTCGGCGCGTACCGCTTGATGACGTTCCCATCTTTGCCGACTAGAAACTTTGTGAAGTTCCATTTAATGGCTTTGCTCCCCAACAAGCCCGGTGCTTCGGCACTTAACCATTTGTACAGTGGGTGGGCGGCGGGGCCATTGACGTCAATTTTGCCCATCATGGGAAAACTTACGCCGTAGTTGACCTGGCAAAACTCGGCAATCTCGCCGTCCGCGCCGGGGTCTTGCGAGCCGAACTGGTTGCACGGAAAACCCACCACCGACAGGCCTTTGCCGGCGTAGCTTTTGTGCAGCTCTTCCAGCCCGCCAAACTGCGGTGTAAAACCGCACTTGCTGGCCGTGTTGACGATAAGCATCACCTTGCCTTTGAAGTCGCTTAACGGAACATCTTTACCGCTGATGGATTTGGCTTCAAAGTCGTAAATGGTTTTGTCTGACATGGGTTGGTGCTTTCTCAGTGGTGAAAATTCGATTTTGCGACATTCATTGCGTTTGCGCTTTGTCGGTAGCAGCTTCGCCACTGGGTGCCAGTGCCGCCAGCAGCGCCGCCAGCACAATCAAGCTGCCACCAATGAGCAAACGTGGTGGAAATTCAGCCGCGTCCAGCAGCGCTGCGGAGCCGCTGGCAAATAAAATTTCTGTCAGCATGACCAACGCTGTGGTGCTGGCAGCCAGGCGTGCGGCGCCGTATTGCAGCGCCACGTTGCTGATCAAAAACGCAATGCACAAGCCAAGCAGCATCGGCACGCCCGCCAAGGCCAGCGCAGGTGCAGGCACGACTTGCTGGCCCATGCCCAGCAGCGCGGCCGCGCTGGCAAGTGCCGCACCGCCGCCAAACATGGCCAGCATGCGGGCTTCGGGTGGGGTGTTGGCCGTTTTGCGCAACAGCACATTGGTCACGGCAAAGCCGAGGCCACCCATCAGCGCCAGCCAGTCCGGCAAGCTTTGCGGCACGGGCCAAGCGGCTTCAGGCGTTTTCAAAACAATCAGCACACCAGCCATCGCCAGTGCCAATCGCAGTAGTGAGCCGCGCGTGGGTTTTTCACCCAGCAGCAGCCAAGCCACCAGCACCGACCAGGCGGGCATCAGGTAGAACAGCAGCACCACGCGCACAACGTCGCCAACGGTTACTGCCCAGTTAAACCCCACATTGGTCAACCCTGCCGCCAGCACCAGAGTCCACAGCACGGGGTGAGCCGCAATGCCGCGCCAGCTGCTGGGGCGCAGCACCAGCATCAACACAAAAATCAACACATACAAAAGCGCGGTGGACCACAGGGGGTGCAGCCCGTGGCTTTGTAGTTGGCGAAACGGCCACCACGAAACGCCCCATACAAAGGCGTTGGTAACGAGGGCTATTACCGCAAGGCGGGAGTTGTTGGTTGCTGCGCTTTGCATGCGTGATCGAGCTGCCGGGTGGCTGCTCTTAATGGGATGTGTCGCTGCGGGCAATGCTCAAGAGATGCTCAACCTGCTCTTTGTGCTTGATGCAATTGCTCTTGTGCCAGCGGCCAATCACCCACATAAATCCGGCCACCACCACGCCAAAAATAGTGATGGCAGCAAAGGCCGACAGGCCCATGGCAGTTGACAGGCTGTAGCCCGCGCCCAGCGCCAAAATGCAGGCTTGTTCGTTGAAGTTTTGAACAGCAATCGAGCGGCCCGCGCCCATCAGGTTGTGCCCCCGGTGCTGCAGCAGCGCGTTCATGGGCACGACCAAAAAGCCGCCGAGGCCGCCCAGCAAAATCAAAAACGGTGCAGCTACCCACACGTTGTCGATGAAGTTCATCAAAATGACCAGCAGCCCCATGCCGATGCCCATCGGAATCACGCTGGTGGCTTGGTCCAGGCGCATGCGCATCGAAGCGATCACTGCGCCTACTGCGGTGCCAATGGCCACTACGCCAACAAGCGACGACGCCTGCGTGGTGCTGTAACCCAGCGCAGCGGCAGCCCAGGCCAGCACGATGTAGCGCAGGTTGCCTGACACGCCCCAAAACAGCGTGGTGGTGGCCAGCGAAATTTGCCCCAGCTTGTCGCGCCACAGCGCGGCGTTGCAGTTCCAGAAATCAGGCAGCAGTTCCAGTTTGTTGCGCGGCATGGCGCGCATTTCAACGCCAGTGCTCGGTATGCGGGTGTTGAACCACGCCGCAATGGCGTACAGCAAAATAAGCACGCTGATGGCCGCTTCTGGCGGCGTATTGATGCTGGTTTCAATCAAAGGAAGATCAAACGCCAGCAGTTGCCCGGAAATCGCACGCCCTACCAACTGCCCGCCCAGCAGCACGCCCAAAATGATCGACGCAATCGTCAGCCCTTCAATCCAGCCATTGGCCTTGACAAGTTGCGACGACGGCAGCAGCTCCGTCAAAATGCCGTACTTGGCCGGCGAATATGCCGCCGCACCCAAACCCACAATGGCGTAGGCCATCAACGGGTGCGTGCCAAACAGCATCATCAGGCAACCCACCACCTTGATGGCGTTGCTGACAAACATCACTTTGCCCTTGGGTTGCGAGTCTGCAAACGCCCCCACAAACGGCGCGAGTATGACGTAGAAAAGCGCAAACATGGGCACCAGAGCAGCGGGTTGCCACTTCGGCGCGCCGGTGGTTTTCAGCAGCTCTACTGCAGCAACGAACAATGCATTGTCGGCCAGCGAGCTAAAAAACTGCGCCGCCATGATGGTGTAGAAACCGCGCTTCATTAGGATGAGATGGTCACGTCAAAAATGCCTCTGCGGTGCAGGCGCTTCAAAAAGTTGGAGTTCCGTGAGGAGGAAGACTTGCAAACGATGATGGTTTATAGCACGCGGCCATGTCGTGTAAACCCTGAAAAACGTGCTTGCGCAATGGCTTATCGCGCTGCTCAAGCAATAATTCAAACCATGCCACGCCCAATTCAAGCCACCATCCATACCCAAGCACTTGCGCAAAACCTGGCCGCTGCCCGCGCCAGCGCACCTGACGCGCGCGTGTGGGCAATCGTCAAAGCCAACGCGTATGGCCACGGCATTGAACGCGCCTTTGAAGGGCTACGCGCTGCCGACGGTTTTGCGTTGCTGGATTTGGCTGAAGCTGAGCGCCTGCGCGCGCTTGACTGGCGCGGGCCGATTTTGCTGCTTGAAGGCTGCTTTGACGCGCGCGACCTGGAGCTGTGCTCACGCCTGGGGCTGTGGCATGTGGTGCATTGCAATGCGCAAATTGACATGCTGGCCGCGCACAAAACCGTGGCACCGCACCGGGTGTTTTTGAAGATGAATTCCGGCATGAACCGCTTGGGCTTTGTGCCTGAGCGCTTTCGCGCCGCCTGGACGCGCCTGAACGCGCTGCCGCAGGTCGATGAAATTTGCCTGATGACGCATTTCTCAGATGCAGATGGCCCCAAAGGCATTGCAGCGCAACTGGCCACGTTTGATGCCGTCACGCACGATTTGCCTGGCGAGCGTTCTTTAAGCAACAGTGCCGCCAACCTGCGCCACACGGACGCCTTGGCGGGCCGCAACGACTGGATCAGGCCCGGCATTGCCGTGTACGGCAGCGCGCCAGACTTCCCCGCGCACACCGCCAGCGACTGGGGTTTGCAGCCCACCATGACGCTCTCATCTAAATTGATAGCGGTTCAGTCAATTGATACGGGCGCTACTGTCGGTTACGGCTCAAGTTTTACAGCGGCGCAGCCCATGCGAATTGGCGTGGTGGCGTGCGGGTACGCCGACGGCTACCCGCGCCACTGCCCGACTGGCACGCCGGTGTTAGTTGACGGTGTGCGCTGCCAGCTGGTCGGCCGCGTCAGCATGGACATGGTCACGGTGGATTTGACGCCCGTTCCCGGCGCAGGCATCGGCAGCGAGGTAACACTGTGGGGCAAAGCCAGCAGTGGAGCATTGCTGCCAATTGACGAGGTGGCCAAAGCCGCAGGCACAGTGGGGTACGAGCTGATGTGCGCCCTGGCCCAGCGCGTGCCGACGGTGATTGATGCTTGAAATTTACCGGGGTCTGAATTTGGGTTTAAGTTTGGAGTAATACTTTTTTACGGTTTTTGCACACCGAAAATAAAACAAAATCAGTTGGGTAACGTGCGGCCCAAGGGGCGGCACCGATACCCGCGAATCTGATGTGACCAATCATTGTGCTTGCGGCGGCGGTGTTTTATCGCGCATACACTTTGGCAAACTATTTGGGGTTCCCGCTCATGGATTTCACGGTAGGTGTTTTGCTCGGCACATTTTTGCTGTCGATTCTGGCGCTGTTCATCTTTATCTGGTCAATGTCCACCGGCCTGTTTGGCGACGGCACCGCCGCTGCCACTGAAATTTTTGCCCCCAACGAGCTGGGCCAGATTGAAGACCCCGCTGCCACCGCCGTGCAAAAAGGCGGTTTGCAAAAGGCGATGGGCCCGCTCGACGTTGAAAACCCCATGACGCAGGCCGAGCAAGACTCGCGCAGCAGAGCAGATAAATCTACCTCTCTTGTGGTGGGCATTTGCCTTACGTTGGCTGTTGTGTGGCTGGTGCTGGCGTCTTTTGCCGGGCTGATTTCTTCCATAAAGCTCCACGCGCCTGACTGGTGGGTGCAGTATGAATGGCTGACGTTTGGCCGCATCAGGCCGATTCACTTGAACCTGGTGGGCTACGGTTGGTGCTCTTTGGCAGGTATTGGTGTGGCCATCTGGCTGATTCCGCGTTTGCTCAAAACCGAGCTGGTGGGGGCCAAGTACGCGCTGGTCGGCGGTGCGTTGTGGAGCATTGGCGTTACTGCTGGCTCAGTCGCCATCGGCATGGGTTACTCCAACGGGCTGGAATGGCTTGAATACCCGTGGCAAATTGATATTTTGTTGGTGGTGGCTGGTGCGCTGGTGGGGTTCCCGCTGTGGCTGACGCTTTTGCAGCGCAAAGTCAAACACCTGTACGTTTCGGTTTGGTACATCGCCGCAGGCTTGTTGTGGTTTCCGATCTTGTTTTTAATTGCCAACGTGCCTGGTTTGCATTTTGGTGTGCAGCAAGCCACCGTGAACTGGTGGTTTGGCCACAACGTACTGGGCCTGTGGTTTACGCCGCTGGCACTCGCTGCGTCTTATTACTTCATTCCCAAAGTGTTGGGCAAGCCAATTCACTCGTACAACCTTTCGCTGCTCGGGTTTTGGTCGCTGGCATTTTTCTACAGCCAGGTCGGTGGCCACCACCTGATTGGCGGGCCAGTGCCGTCGTGGCTGATCACCATTTCAATCGTGCAAAGCATGATGATGCTGATCCCGGTGTTCGCCGTTGCCGTAAACCAGCACATGACAGTGCTGGGCAATTTCAGGGCGCTGATTTACTCGCCCACGCTGCGTTTTATTGTGCTGGGCGCCATGATGTACACCGCCGCGTCTGTGCAAGGTTCAATGGAAGCGCTGCGGTCGGTCAACACCATCACCCACTTCACGCACTACACAGTGGCGCATGCGCACCTGGGGCTGTACGGCTTTTTCACCATGGTGATGTTCGGCTCGATTTATTTCATCATGCCCCGCGTCATGAACTGGGAGTGGCCCTTCCCGCGCTTGATATCGCTGCACTTCTGGCTGGTACTCATAGGGTTTTTGATTTATTTCATCGGCCTGTCGATTGGTGGCTGGTTTCAGGGCTTGGCCATGCTGGATGAGAAAACACCGTTCATGCAGTCGGTTGCGCTGACGCTGCCTTACCTTAAAGCCCGCTCGATTGGCGGCGGCTTGATGACGCTGGGCCACTTGGTGTTTGCAGCGCACTTTTTTGCAATGGGCTGGAAGTTTGGGCCCAAACGCCTGGGTGCTGCGCTGCTGGATTCGTCCGTATTGGGTCGGCAATTTGGCAAAGGAGCTGCAGCATGAGCGGCGACAACACCAACAAGAGTTTTTGGGAAATGGACGAGCTGCGCATCGTCTCGGGTGCAATGGTGATTTTGAGCGCCGCCACCGCGCTAATGGTGGCAATGCCGTATTTGCTGCTAAAAAATATCGAGCCGCCGGCCGGGCTCAAGCCCTACACCAGCGCGCAGTTAACCGGCAGGCAGGTTTACATTGCCAGCGGTTGTGTGTACTGCCACTCGCAGCAGCCGCGCGACATCAAGCAGGCACCCGACGCGCTGCGCGGTTGGGGCCGGGCATCGATTGCCGCTGACTACGCTTACGACACCCCGCACTTGCTGGGCACCATGCGCACCGGGCCTGATTTGTTCAATATCGGAGCGCGCCAGCCCAGCAAAGACTGGCACCTGGGCCACTTGTACCAGCCGCGTGCCTACACGCCCGGCTCCATCATGCCGCCGTACCCGTACATGTTTGAAGTGCGGCGCGGCGCGGCCAAGCCGGGTGAAACCGTCGTCACGTTGCCGCCCGCGCTGGCCAAGCCAGGCGAGGTCGTGATTGCAAAACCCGACGCGCTGGCGCTGGTTGACTACCTGATTGGGCTGGACCATACATATGTTCCCTTACCAGCTTTGCCCGCGAAAGCCATGCGATGAGCCTTGAGCCTAAAAAGCCACGCAACGCCCAGCGCCTGCGTGAAAACGAAGACCCCAACGAAAGCAACCGCCCGCTGCCGTGGTTTTTGGTCATGTCGCTTGGTGCCATGGCGATGTGGGGCGCGTTCTATATTTACAGCACGCCTTCAGGTGAAGACTCTGCCTTTGGTGACCAGCGCACGGTGGCTAGCCTACGGCCAGCCGTGGTCCTGGCAGGCGGCGCGCCAGCGGTTGATGGCAAGCAGCTGTACGGCGCCAAGTGCGCTGCTTGCCACCAAGGCACCGGGCTAGGTGTGGCGGGCGTGTTCCCGCCGCTTGCCGGGGCTGAGTGGGTTACGGGCGACGAAAAAATTCTCACCAATATTTTGTTGCATGGCGTTAACGGCGAAATGGTCGTCAAAGGCAGCACGTACAAGGGCGCGATGCCCGCCTGGAAGTCTCTCAGCGACGACGAACTGGCGGCAGTGTTGACTTACATCCGCTCGGATTGGGGCAATGCAGCCGCACCGATCAAGGCAGAGACCATCAAAAGCCAGCGCGAACTTACCAAGGCAAGAACGGAGCCGTACAACGGTGGAGCCGCCATCAAATCAGACTCTTGAGCCCGCCACTGCTACTGGCCTGCTCAAAACTTTTGCCGCCACCACGGCTGTTTTGATCGCCGGGCTCGCTCTGTTGTGGTTTGCCACGGGGGGTGGCCAGGCGTTCACCACAGAGACCTTGCGCAGGCAGCAAGTCGCCAGCCAGCCGCAGCGCATTGAAGCTTTCAATTTAACGCTGCCCAGTGGCGAAAAAACCAGTTTGAAAGCGGTGCTTGCGCCCGGCGGCAAGGTGTGGCTGGTTGATTTTGTCTACACCCGCTGCCAGACGCTGTGCTCCTCCCTCGGCTCGATCTACCAGCAACTGCAAACGCAAATTGAAGCGCGCGGCTTGCAGGGCAAAGTGGGTTTGCTGTCAGTCAGTTTTGACCCTGTGAATGACGACGCGATAGCGCTGGTTGAGTACGCCAAGCGCATGCAAATGAACCCGCAGGTTTGGCAAATCGTCACGCTGACCGATTGGCAAGACCGTCGCCGCCTGCTTGACGCGTTTGGCATCATGGTGGTGCCCGCGCCGCTTGGCGAGTTTGAGCACAACGCCGCGCTGCATGTGGTGAGCAGCGACGGCACGCTGCACCAGATCATTGACTACACAGACTTTAATAACGCGCTGAGTGTTGCGGCAGGCATGGCGCTTGATGCAAGTCCAAGCGTTGCCGCCGTTTCGGCCAAAGCGCCATGAGCAGCCTTGCAATCGGCTTGCCAAACCGAACGTTGATTGCCCTGCTCGCAACTGTCTGCGGAGCAGTGGCCCTGGCTTTGTCCGTCCCGCCACTGCGCAGCGTGATCGAACAAAGCATGGCGTGGCACATGGTGTTTCAAATGCCGTTGCTGGTGCTGGCTGGCGCGCTGGCCTATCTCACATTACCGCCGCGTTTCGGTCCAAGTCCATTTGCCAAGCTGAGCCAATTCAACCACTTCGGCCTGACTGGTTTCATGGCCGCCCAGGTCATCATCGCCTACTGGATGCTACCCATGGCAATAGACCGCGCCGTGGTGCAGCCACCGTTTGACGCGATGAAACTCGCCACGCTTTTTACAAGCGGCATGCTGCTGGCCGATGCGTTCAAGCGCGCACCCAGCGTGTTGCAATTGTTTTTTATGGGGTATTGGGTGTCGATGATGTGCTGGCTAGGCATTTACTTTGCCACCACCGACCTGCGGCTGTGCAACGCCTATTCACTGCAAAGCCAGGTGGCCACCGGCTGGGGGTTGCTGGCGCTTGGCTTGCTGCT
>JANPDQ010000133.1:0-3007 GCA_031431575.1 Polaromonas sp. | reverse complement strand
GTTGCCGTCACCGCCCGCGCCTACGCTGCGCGTGAGCGACTGCAGGCTGTACAGCGCATCAAAAGTTGGCACGCCCCAGCCCAGCATGTAAATGCTGGCTTCATAGCGCTGAATCATCGGGAAATACGTCACCAGCGGCAGCGTGCGCAGTTTGGCTTTAACGCCGATTTTTGACCACATGGCGGTCACGGCCTGGCAGATTTCTTCGTCATTGATGTAGCGATTGTTTGGGCAGGCCAAATCGACTTCAAAGCCGTCTTTGTACCCAGCATCAGCCAGCAGCTTTTTTGCGCCTTCGATATCAAACGGCCACCGGGCGTCAACCTTTTTGGTCCAGCCGTTGACTTGCGGCGACACCAGCGTGCCAGTGGGCTGGCTCAAGCCGCGCATCGACACGCGGTTGAGTGTGGCGCTGTCAATGGCCTGGTACAGCGCCTTGCGCACGCGCACGTCTTTCAGGGGGTTTTTGCCTTTGACGCTGGAGCCAACCAACTCGTCACGAAACTGGTCCATGCCGAAGAAAATGGTGCGGTTTTCAGCGCCGTCCATGACCTTGAGTGCGCTGTTGCTGCGCATGCGGCCCAAGTCTTGCAGGCTCGGGTCCAGCACCAAATCGACTTCACCGGACAACAGCGCGGCTACGCGTGTGGCTTCAGACTTGATGGGTGTGTAAACAATCTCGGTGATGTTGCCATCCATCTTGCCCCACCAGTTGGGATTGCGCTTGAACACCAGCTTTTGGTCAGGCTGCCAGCTTTCAACCATGAATGGGCCGGTGCCCATGGCGTTGCGGTGGGCAAAGCTTTCGTCTTTGGTTTTGATGTCTTTCGGCTCAGTGGATTTGTTTTTCTCAGACCAGGCCTTGCTCATCATGCGCAGCTCGGTCAGCTGGTTCATCAGCACCGGGTTGGGCGCTTTCAGCATCACGTCAATTTCGTTTTCACTGACTTTGACGACCTTGTCGATGCCTTGGGCATACACGCCGTAGTTCGATGTTTTAGCCATCGCGCGGGTCAGTGAAAACACCGCGTCGTCCGCAGTAAACGGCGTGCCGTCGCTGAACTTCACGCCCTTGCGCAGCGTAATACGCATCTGCGTGGGGCTGGTCAGCTTCCATTCGGTGGCCAATTGCGGCTCAATCTTGAACGACTTGCTGTTGTAGTACACCAGCGACTCATACACCGCAGCGTGCACCCCATTGCCCAGCGCGTTGTTTTGCGAATGGATGTCCATCGTCGGGATGTCGCTGGCGCTGGTCCACTTGAAGGTTTTGGCAGTTGCTGGCAAGGCAATAGCCATCGCAGCAACCAACAGGGCGAGTTTGAGCTTCATGAAAAGTCCTTTGCGCATTCAAGCGCTGACAAATTAATTAAAACGTGAACTATGCCGGAAGTTGGCGTGGTCCGCTGGGGGGACTTTCCCGAGACTTGCAACCCGAGCGTATGAAATCAGTGCAGCGAAATCGGCGTGTTGGCCAGGCCGCTGTAGCCTTCCAGCGTGTCTTCAATTTCTTGCTGGGTGGGCGCGTTGAGTTGCCAGGCAGTCAAGCGCTGCGCAAACATTTCGGCCCAAGAGCCGTCTAAGTACACCTCTTTGCCAGAGCGTTTGTCCACGATCTCAAAACCATTGCGGGCGAGTTGCGGTGTGGTGGGCGGCGGGGCAGACTCTTCCGGGGCGTTGGCGTGAATTTGCACCACCACAAAAGATTCTGAGTCGTAAAGCATTTGCATTAAAGGTTTCCTTGAAGCAACTAATCTTGGTTGTAGCACGAGACAATGCTTTAGATAGCAACGTTGGTGCCAAGTTCAAGGTTTACAGGGATTACACATTCGCAAACAGTGCAAACCGTGGTTAATTTCACGATCGGCCCACCTCGCTGAGCTGCTGGTCGACAAAATCACCGCTGGCCTGAGTAATGCGGTTGCGCACCGGCAAATAGCCCAGCATTGGCGCATACCAGACCTCGACTTTTTGGTCAAACTCGCGGCGCGGTTTGCGGGTGAGCTTGAGCGTTTGCATGGGCGCGCCCAGCAAATCCAGGCTTTCCTCGGCTTCAACGATGAAGGTCCAGGGCTCGGCCTCACGCGGGCCAACGGTGTACAGCGTCACGCTGGCACCAGCGGTGAAATCTGCTGGCCTGGCCGCCAAAATACCGCCCAGTTGTAGAAATACGCTGACACGATCTTGCGCACCTTCGAGCAACGGCGCATCAGGTGTGTTGGCGCTAAAAATAATTTTGCCTTTGGCCGCATCAAAGTGCGCCGCCAATTCGTTACGGCCCTTGTCTGCAAACCGCGTTGGAGCCAGCCCGGTGGCAGTAATTTGCCCCACGCTGGTCATGCTGCGCGAGCCCACCAAGAACGCGCTGACCTGAAGTAGAGCCTCGTATTTGTCGCTACTTGCCTTCCAGATCAGCTCAGCCGTGGCCTGGTAATTCAGGCTTTTAGACAAGCCGACGACTTTGTATTTGAGGCGGGCAGAACCGGGCAAGCTGATGGCGGTAACGGGTGTGCTCTGCAGGCCAGCGGGCAGACTGGCGGCGGCAGATGCGGCAGTGGTAGGTACTGCCTGAAGGGGCGTGGACGTGGCGGCGGCGGTATTTTGTGGTGTTAGATCGAACGCAGGAGTCGCTTGTGCAGGCGCAGAAGCAACAGCAGCAGCAGCAGCAGCAGTCGAGGCCAAGGCCTGATCTGCTATTAAATCAGGAGCTACTTGCGCCTGATATTTGGGCGCTAGAGGCCTATTTGGCTTGATTCTTGGGGTTTGACGCGCCACCGGAGCCGCTGCAGCCGGGGGCGGTGCGGGCTCTGCCTCGGGCGCAGCAAGTGCCTCAATGCTGCGCGTGGCAAATGTTTTGGCGGCTGCGTCGCCTGGCTCAGCTTCAGTGCCCAGCCTGCCTGCATCCAGTGGCGCGGTTTGCAACACCAGCATATGCACAAGCGCCACCACTGCTGCCAGCGCGGCCAGTGGCCTGAAGCCGGGTGCCGCCTGCGAATGGGTCATGCCG
>JANPDQ010000132.1:0-6312 GCA_031431575.1 Polaromonas sp. | reverse complement strand
AAAAAGCCGTGTGCAGCCGACCCGCGTGCGTGCACGATGCGCTCTGGAATGCGCTCATGGTCAAAATGCGTGATCTTCTCGCGCAAGATGAAGTCTTCAAGCAGCGCAGGGCCGCGCACGCCCATTTTTAAAGAGCTCTGGTTGTCAGCAATTGCCACGCCCTGGTTGGTGGTGAGCACTTGGCCTGCTGAATCTACCCGCACGCGGTCGAGCGGTTCAACGGTTGAATTTACGCCTTCAGGCGCAACGCTTCCGGTTTTGGCGGTGCCGCTTTCTTCAGTCAGCGTGCTGCCGCCGGGCAAGCGCGATTGTGGTTTACCTGTGGCGCCGCGCTGCGGATGGGTGCCGTTTTCAAAGCCATATTCCAACGGTTTGTTTGCATTGAACGGCATGCCAGCAACCAGATTTCCGGTGTGAAGTTGCTTGTTCACCGCAGGGTCAGAAGATGGCTTTTTCGGGCCTTTTGCGGGCGCGCTATCGGTGTTTTGAGAAGCGGCTTTTTCGGCAGCGCGTGCTTTGCCGGAATCGGTGGCGTTGGGGGATTTGGCCATGGTGTGGTCGCTCACTTTGGGCTGGCGGGATTGCCAAAACACAATGTAGTTTTGCGTCACAGTCAGTGGTGTAGGACGTGCGCGCGGTGAACAGACGGGGCGATTCCACTGACTTTGTACGGTTTTAATCGCAGGTGCAGTACCTGTTGCCGGTGGCCATCACGATCAGCTCGACGTAGCGGAACAACAAATTACGTATCTCATAATTGACAAAATTGTGTAAATGTCCAAAATAGAATACATATGACGAAAACCAGCCTTTCAGACCCCAAGGCCAGCGAGTTAAGTGCGCTGGGTGAGCGCATTCGAGTGCGCCGCAAGCAGCTCAAGGTGCCCGCCACTGTGGCGGCGGAGTCGGCGGGCATGTCCAGAATGACCTGGCATCGTATTGAGCGTGGCGAGCCCTCCGTAACCATGGGTGCCTATATGGGAGCGACGAATGCTTTGGGTTTGCGCATACAACTTACCTTGCCGCAAGCAGGCCAGTCGATTGACCCGCTGAGCGCGATACCGCTTGAACGCATAGAACTTGCCCACTACCCGCAGCTTGCACAACTTGCGTGGCATTTGAAAGGCGCAAGCCACATCACTGCACAAGACGCCTTGAATCTGTACGAGCGCAATTGGCGCCATGTTGAGCCGGACTTAATGGACGCCCAAGAGCGTGAACTGCTTCAGAGGCTGGTAGCTACCTTGGGCGGGGGGCGGCTGTTTGTTTGAGCGTCCGCATCACCGCCGCATTGCCAGCGTGCTGCAAACGCTAGACGCCCAAAAGCTGGCTGAGCACGCATGCCTGTTCGGCGGCGGCACCGCCATCGCACTGGCGTATGGCGAATTCCGTGAATCGGTCGATATCGACTTTGTCGTGTCAAGCTTGCCCCACTATCGGCAGCTGCGAGAGTTGCTGACCGGCGCCCAAGGTATCAATGCCCTGGTGCGGCCCGGCATGGCGCTAGAGCAAACACGCGAAGTACGTGCGGACCAATACGGCCTGCGCACCCTGGTCAAAATAGACGGCATACAAATCAAGCTGGAGATTATTTTGGAAGGCCGCATTACACTGAATGCGCCGCTTGAGGCCGACAAAATCTGCGGCGTCGCCACCTTGACTGCACTCGACAAGGCAACCTGCAAGCTGCTCGCCAACTCAGACCGCTGGCGAGACGACTCCGTGATGAGCCGCGACCTGATTGATTTGGCCATGATGCAACCCAAACCAGCGCTACTAGCCGCCGCCATCGCCAAGGCCAAAAAGGCTTACGGCGACAGCATCACTACAGACCTGGCCAAAGCCATTAACTACCTGCAAGAGCACCCGTATCGGCTGGATGCCTGCATGCAGGCCATGCACATGACAGGCGTGGCCAAAGCAGTGCTGTGGAAGCGGATTCGGGCGCTGAAATAAGCGTTTCAGCGTGTTTTATTTAACCAAATTCGCCTGTAGCCCAATGAATAAAGGCGCAAGCAGATCCTGATTTAATAGCACTAGCCGCCGTATATATGTCGTCACTGCCTGTGTCGGGTTACGCTGCTGACCCATTCACAGTCCACGCCATTCGTTGCCGTTCGCACACCGCGCACGCCCCAGCGCCTCTAGCGTTTGCAAAATACGGGGCAAGCCCTTTTTCCACGGGCCTTTGCCTTTGAAGCCGGCTTCAATTTCGCTCAAGCTCAGGGCTGCGCCTGCGCTGGCTAGTAGTTGGGCTATGGCGCTTACTTGCAGGGGCAAGGTGCTTGGCCAGGTTTGCTGGCTGGCTTTACCTGATTTGTTGGTTTTGGAGGCTTCCAGGGCGTTTTTTGGTATCAAATCGGCCTGTAGCCCAATAGATATAGGCGTGAGAAGCTCCTAATTTAATAGTAAATTCGTGTTGGCTTTGAGCGCCGGGTTTTGAAACTCTGGCCGTAGCCAGCGGCCTTTGCCGGTTTTTTTCCTCTGCTGCACGCACGGCGGGTAAAGCAATTCGGCGGCCTGGCCGCGCAACCCTCGTCACACAACCTGCGTGGTGCCAGGAGCCTGGACGGCAGAAGAGACGTCGGCTGCAAATTGACCGCAGCGGTCTATTTTTCGCCGATTCCTTGCTAAATACCTCGATATTGGGCGGCGAAATCGTCAAAAACTTGTCCATCGCTGGGGCCAATTTTCGCTTCGACGCCTTCTGCCGCCCAGGCTCCCAGGTAAGGCAAAAAGCGGGGTGAAATTAAATACTTCATCACTGTTCAAGGCTTGCTGCACTTGCAAGGCCTCTGCTCAAAATTTCTATTGCAAAGCCACCAGGCCGCTTAGGTGAGGCCTCGCAACACCTCGTCAGCAGCGCGCGCTCCAGACAACAGCGCGCCTTCCATAAACCCCTGGTAGCTGTAAAACGAATCGGTGTGCTCACCTGCAAAGTAAACATTGCCCGCAGGTTTGGCATACAAGCCTTCGATGGTGGTGAAGTAACCAGGCTGGTTGTTGGTGTATGCGCCGCCAAAAAGCGGCAGCTGAGACCAATTTTCAAGGTGCGCTTGCACGTTGCCCGCTGAATTTCGTCTAGCCAAAACGCTGCTGCCGGGATAAACGCGCTCCAGGTCACCCAGAAAAGCGTTGGCCTCCGCTTGCAGATTACCGACGCGCAGCCGCGCGCCGCGCTCACCGCCCGAGAAATCAGTCAGCACGCCCCGTTGCAAGGCTTGCGATTGTGAAGGGTTGGTTTCCCAGGTAGATTGGTGGTTGGACAGGTCGCTGTAGCTTGCGCCATTGCTGTTGTTGCGCTCATGCCATGGCCTGCCGTTAAAGCCAATCATCATCTTGCTGCTCGTGCCGTAGTCGAGCGTGTCAATGGCCAGGCGATTGCTGGCAGGCAGTCCAACGCTGCGGTCAAACTCCACCTGCCGCATCATGGGGGCGGGCAGCGTCAGCACTGCAGCGGCGTGCAGGGTTTGCACCGTGCGGCCTGCCGTGGCAAAAGTCAGCTGCACGCGGCCATCCGCCGCACGCGCCACACGCACCAGGCGGTGCCCCAGTTGCACCGGCGTGGGCAGGGCAGCCGCCAGCCGCTGGGCGATGACGTCGTTGCCCTGAACAATGTGAAAGCGCTCGTCGCTGAACACGCCAAACGGAGTGAAACTGCGGCGACGGTTGGCCGCAATGAAAAACAGCATCGACAAGGCGCTCTGCCGATTGGTCTCGCGGCCAAATTCGATGGTGTACGCGACGTCAAGCACACGCCGCAGCAACGGCCCCGCGCCGCGCTGCACCAGGTAGTCAGACAGCGGGGTGAAATCCAGGCGGCGGTCAGCGTCATTGAAACGCAGCGCAGTCGGCCCATTGGACAGGCGCGACAAGTCTTCTCTTAACGCAGGCACAAAGGCCCGAAACTCGTCCACAACCTGGGCTTCGCTGTAGCGCTGGCCAAAAAAGTAGAAAAATTCTTCACCAGGCAATCGGCTTTGTGCGTAACTTTCTAACGTGAGGCCATAGGCATTGGCCAGGCCGCGCACGGTGACGTGGGTGGTGTCGATCAGCTCTGCGCCACGCTCTGCAGTCTGGCCGGGAAACAACCCCCGCAAGCTCCACACCCGGCCACCTACGCGGTCGCCTGCTTCAAAAACTGTGGGGCGCGCATTGCGGCGCGCCAGTTCGCTGGCGCAATATAAACCCGCAAACCCGGCACCGACCACAGCCACATCAGCGCTGCCCGCGCCTGGGGCCGCGTAAGCCGGCAATAGTGCTGCGCCACCCAGGGCGGCAACCGTTTTTAAAACCGCGCGCCGCCCGGGCTTTTGATGCAGCCGCTGCAGCGCATCCACGGTAGGCTCGCCGCTGCGTTCACAGTGCTGCGCAACGGCTAGCAACTGCTGGATTTGTGCAAACAAACGGGTTCTTGCCATACGTGTCTCCAAGGGTGTCGAGCAGATTTCAGGATATCTGGATTCCGCGCACTTATCAACAATTGTTGGCGGGCGTTAACTGGCGGCGTGGCTTAAGCCAATGGCTGCGGCGGGGCTGCTGTTTGGAATCAAATCGGACTGTAGCCCAATGGATATAGGCGCAAGCAGCTCCTGATTAAGGAGCATTCAAGCTGGGGTTGTATCCCCTAACGCAGCTGGAGCGTCCGGCATGCTGCGCAGGTAATGGTCAAAATCACTGCGCTGGCCTTTGGCGCCTTCGGCTTTGAGGTAGTCCAGCGTCATGAATGACGCCATTTTTTCAGCTGCGGCACTGGCAATGAACTGGTTAACGGAAACGTAGTCGCGCCTGGCCAATTCCTTGATTTTTTGATGCCCTGAGTTGGGCAGACGAATGGTGAGGGCGGTCATGATTGTCTCCTGACCGGTTCTAAAAAATCAACGGTGGAGCGTCTGGTCTGGAGGCAACTTAACACCAGCAAGTTGTCATCATCGGTAATGTAAAAAACCGAATATGGAAAGCGTTTCAACAAAACACGCTGACGTTTTTGTGTACAGCAGGTGCGGCAAAAGGGTTGCGCGCCACTCTATTGATCGCAGACTCCAGGCTGCGGGCAAATTCATCGCCCAAGCCATGCCGCTGTTGGTCATACCAAGTCTTCGCTGCGACTAATTGGGCATTGGCGCTGGTGCGAAAAACAATATTGCGCATCCAGCCGACTAGGCGATTTGCAAATTGGCTTTCACCGTGCTCCATGGCACAACGTCTTGCGGGTTAGCCGCGTGCTCGGCCAACCGCTTTTGTATCTCAGCTATTTCATGGGCCTTGAGTGGCTGCCCAGCCGCCTCAGCAGCGACGCTGTCCCACAGGTCTTCAGCCAATTCAATGCGCTCAGCGGGGCTTAAGGCAAATATCGCTTGAAGGTCTGACGTTCCCATAAACACACCTTGGTGACTCTCATCTTGTAGTGTATGAGGGCGGTTAGTGACTACAACAAGTCAAAGCCCACGCCATCCACCCCCGCCTTCACGCCGCGCCCGGCCCAGCGCCTCCAGCGTTTCCAGAATGCGGGGCAGGCCTTTTTTCCACGGGCCTTTGCCTTTGAAGCTGGCTTCTATGTCACCCAAGCTCAGGGCTGCGCCTGCGGTGGCTAGTAGGTGGGCTGTGGCGCTTACTTGTTGTGGCAGGGTGCTTGGCCAAGGTTGCAGGGTGGTTTTGCCTGATTTGCTGGTTTTGGAGGCTTCTGGAACGTTTTTTGGTATCAAATCGGCCTGTAGCCCAATAGATATAGGCGCAAGCAGCTCCTGATTTAATAGTGCCTGCTGGCTGGCCTTGAATGCCGGGTTTTGAAACTCGGGCCGCAGCCAGCGGATTTTTCCGGTTTTTTCCTAAAGCGCGCGCTGGGCGTTGAGGGTGACGAGGTGGCTTAGCAGGGCGTCGTTGCTTGAATCAGGTTCAAGTCCGTAAGCCTGAAGCACAGCGGCGTCGAGTTCGTCGTGCAGCTCTTTCAGCACGCCAACCAGGCCTTGCGTGTGGATGGTTTTTTCTTTGGCCGTCAGCTCGCGGCCTGCTTTGAGGGCTTCGAGTACGTTGTACATGCCGGTCAGCGTCAGGCCGGGGTGCGCGGCTTGCTGGCGTTTGCGGTGGGCGTCTATTTGTTCGGCTAGCGTGGCGATTTTTTCAGTCAGTTCGGGTGTCAGGCCTGTGTCTTCGGTTGGGAAGGGGAAGGTTTCAAAGCAACGGGATTTGACGTACACCGGATCATTGCCTACCCCGAGCCAGCTACCAACAGCTAATGCCCAAGCGGTGTGAGGGTCACTGGACAACACACCCAGACTGAAAGCGTCACTCAATGCGATGGCAATCAGTTTG
>JANPDQ010000131.1:0-3362 GCA_031431575.1 Polaromonas sp. | reverse complement strand
AACGCCATGTGCTCACCGGCTGGGTAAGCTGCGGTCGCGCCAATAAACACCATCCATACAAACAGCAGGCGGCTCAGCTCTTCGCTGGCGGCAATTCCGCTGCCAAAACCGTAGCGCATCACCACGTTGATAAATACCGCTACCGCCATAACCGCCAGGCAGCTGGCCATCAGAAAATTGCATATTTTTTGAAATGGCGCGTTGGCTAGCGGCGCGCTGTGATGGCTGGTCATGCCGGTTCCTTGAAGTTGGTGGTGGTGGGCGTGTCGAGCCAAGCGCACACTTGCGCTTGTAATTCACTTATCGGGGCCATTGCATCTACCCTCAGCACGCCATCTTCAGCGGTGGGCACTTCGAGCGCTTCAAACTGGCTATCGACCAGGCTGGTGGAAAAAAAGTGCTCGGCAGCACGCGCGGTAACCCGTGCCAGCGCCTGGCCTCGATTGATGTCTAAATAGACAAACCGCAGGCCTGGGGCGGCGTTGCGCAGCCGCTCGCGGTACGTGCGTTTGAGTGCGGAGCAGGTCAGCACCACCGATGAGCCGTGGCTAGTCAGCTGCGTGCCCAGAACGCTGAGCCATGTGTCGCGGTCAGCATCGGTCAAGGCAATGCCATCGCGCATTTTTCTCAAGGAGTCCGCGCTGTGGTGGTTATCGCCTTCAATCAGCTGCATTCCTGTGCGCTGCGCTACTGCAGTGCCGAGGCTTGACTTGCCGCAACCAGCCACCCCCATAATTACGACAGATGCTTGTTTTCGATTCATATTTTTGTTGGGTGGGATAGTGCTATCCCTAAAAAATGTTTTTTGAAAGATACTTTTTTAAAAATTACAGAAGCGAATTAAAATAGGTTTTGGCGAATTCTTAAAAACTACTCATTGTTGGATAGCGCTATCCTAAATCATCGGGTTTCTATCGCGAATCAGTATTTACCCTAAAATTCGAATGAATAATTCCATCATCAGACCCAGAGCAACTGGCCGCGTCACGCTGGCAGACGTGGCGCGTGCAGCAGGCGTCAGCCCGATTACGGTGTCGCGCGCCATGCGCGGGGAACGTGCGGTTGACGCTGCGCTGGTGGCCCGCGTACAAGCGGCCGTCAGCAAGCTGGGCTATGTGCCCGACCCTGCCGCGCGCGCGCTGGCGTCCAAGCGCAGCTCACATGTCGCGGTGTTGATTCCAATGTTGTCCAACGCGCTGTTCGTTGACTTGCTCGAAGCCGCACAAACCACGCTGCGTGCAGCGGGCTACCAAACGCTGATGGCCGTGACGCACTACGACGCCAGTGAAGAAGAGCATTTGCTGCGCGAGCAGTTGCTGCACCGCCCGGCGGGTTTGATGGTGACCGGCCTCGAGCGCAGCGACGCCACGCGTCGGCTGATTGCCCAAAGTGGCGTTCCGTGCGTGCATTTGATGGAATCCAGTGGCAGTCAAGGCATCTACAGCGTGGGGTTTTCCCAGCACGATGCGAGTGTTGACATGACGCGCCATCTGCTGCAAAAAGGCCGCCGCCGCATTGCGTTTGCCGGCGCGCAACTTGACGCGCGTACCCTTCAGCGATTAGGGGGATACCGTGAAGTACTCCGCGCTGAGGGCCTGATGGATGCCAAGCTTGAGTGGCTGAACCCGGCGCCATCATCAATCGCACTGGGCAGCCAGATGTTTGAGCAAATCATGAGCCAGTTTCCACCTGTTGATGCGATTTTTTTCGGCAACGATGACTTGGCCCAAGGCGCGCTGCTAACCGCACTGCGCATGAAAATAAAAGTGCCAAAACAAGTGGCTATTGCTGGGTTTAACGACTTGACGGGCAGCGACCAAATGCTGCCGCCGCTGACCAGCGTTCACACGCCCCGCGCAGAAATTGGCCGGGCCGCCGCCGATATGCTGCTCAAACTTATGAAGGGTGAGCCGGTGGACTCACCTTGCATTGACGTTGGCTACAGTCTGGTGGTGCGGGGGAGCACGTGATGTGCAGGGATTTTGCAGGCGGTTGTCTACTATGAATTTAGTAGCAGCTCGCGCCTATATTCATTAGGCTAGAGGTCGATTTGATGCCGAAAAAGGCTTAATCAGGCTGCCTGGTTGTATTTATGCATGTCACTAGACAGCAAAACGTGTTTGCCTTCTCCGGCTGTTTGCAGGGTCGTGAGCATCGCTTGTGCAACGCTGCTGGCGCTGATGGATTGGTAGTTTGCCGGAATCAGTGGTTTGAGTAACTTGAGCGCCCTAAGTGCCAGCTTTTCTGCCATGCGCTCTGGCTGCTTTAGTGCGCCCCGGTCGCCCGACAGCAACGACGGCCGGGCGATGACCAGGGTTTCAAACCCCAGGCGGCTGACGGCATCTTCCATCTCGCCTTTGACCTGGTTGTAAAAAACACCAGACTGTGCGCTGGCCCCCATGGCGCTGACCACCGCAATGCGGGTTGCGCCATGCGCCTTCGCGGTAGATGCAATAGCCGCTACCGCATCGCCGTCAATCGCTTTAAAGGCCGCTTTGCTGCCAGCCACTTTGATGGTGGTGCCCAGCGCAATAAAAACGTCATCGACTTCAGGGCTGCTCCAGCTGGCCAGTGATTCGGTGGTGTGCGCTACCAGTTTGGGGTGTTGCATTTTGGGCGCGCGACGGCCGTCCACATGAACGGCGCTGTAGTGCTGGTCCGCTAGTAAAAGCTCCAAAAGCGCTTGCCCGACAAGGCCTGTTGCTCCAGCCACCAGGGCTACACGGATGTTTGTTGGATTGGCAGTCGTTGATGTCATGGAATCTCCAAGTTCAGCGGTAACTGATTGTGCTACATATTTAGTAGCTGCTTGCGCCCATATTTATTGCGCTAGAGCAATGAATGATAGTCATAAAGGCAAAAAAGCAGCTTAAAGCTGCTTTTTATCCGCTGTTTACGTTGCCAGTCGATCAGCGCCGAAACCCGCCGCCAGAGTTGCCCCGGCCGCCGCCGCCTGAACGTGAGCCGCCTCCGCCGAAGTTTCCACCGCCGCCACCGCCTCCGCTACCACCACGATTGCCACCTCGGCCACCACCTGCGCCGCGTGCAGGCGCGCCCGATGATGGAAAGCCTGCTGACACATGGCTGGTGGGTTGGCGTTCGTCAAAGTCGTTGCGCTGCTCGCCCATGTCTACGCGCGGGCCGCGTGGGTCCTGGCGCTGTACTTCATCACGCGGGACACGCGGTTGGCCCTCATCGAAATTATTGCGCTGTGGGCGCGTAGCTTGTGGGCGGCGCTCATGGCCACCGCCGTTGTTACCGCCATTGGGGTAGCCTGCGTTTTGCCGAGGCTGGCCAGGGTTGGGCGTGCGTGGGCCACGGCCGTAATTGCCGCCGCCTTCGCCACCGCCGTTATTGCCACC